>NZ_JBIAIL010000043.1:0-51189 GCF_042871425.1 Micromonospora sp. NPDC005806
CGGTGGCGGATCATTCCGCCGGCCGGGCGGCCCGTGGAGGCGGGCCAGGGGACCGCACTGGTTGCGGCGCGGTCAGCCATGTACAACGACCCGCGACCGCGCATCATTCCAGCGCCGGGGCCTTGGGCCACGCCCCACTAGGGCCGAACCCGGACACCGCCATCCGCGCGGACACCTGATCCGGACACCGGACCCAGAGCCACCCACCGCACCCGCTTCGTCCAAGATCCGCGCAGTTTCCCGGAACCTGTCCCCGCGCGAGGAGGCACCACTTTCCCCGAAATTGCGGGGATCTTGAGACGCCCGGCGCGTAGCCAGGCCTCGGAACGGCGGTGGGTGGGCGGACTTGAGACGTCCGTCGCGACCGCGCAGTTTCCACGAAAGTGCTGCCTCCCCGGCGCTGGGAGGCAGCACTTTCCCCGAAGTTGTGCGGATGTTGAGGCGGGGTGCCGCCCAACGCGCCCGTCAGTGGGTGTCGGCGGTGGTGTTCCGGGTGGGTTGGGTGGGGATGGTGGGGTGGGTCGGGGCCGCCGGCCAGGGGATATCCGGGGAGGGGTGGAAGGTGATGCCGGCGGTGGTCCAGCGCGGGCCGTGGCCGGCGAGCCGGTCCCGGAAGTCGTCCCAGTTGTGCGCGGACCGGGGCGACCAGCCCAGCTCGGCGATGGCGGGCAGGCGCGGGAAGAGCATGAACTCCACCTCGGCCAGCGTGGTGACCGATTCGGTCCAGAGCGGCGCCTCCACGCCCAGCACCGCCTCGGCCGGTACGCCGGTCAGGTGCGTGGCCGGGTCCCAGTCGTAGGCCCGGTGGACGTCGATGAGGCCGGCCCAGTCGTGCCCGATCGGGGTGTCCGGCGTGTACTTCATGTCCAGGTAGACGCGGTTACCGGGGGAGAGGATCAGTCGGGCGCCCCGGCGTACCGCGTCGGCGGTCTCCGGGTCGTCGCCGTTGGTGCCCCACCACTGGAGCACCCGCCCCTCGGCGTGCGCGGCCGGGGCGAGTTGGTGCCAGCCGACCACGGTCTTCCCGGTGGCGCGCACGATCCCCTGCGCCCGCTCGACGAAACCGGTGTACGTCGCGCCCTTGACCTTGAACGCCTCGTCGCCGCCCAGGTGCAGCCACGGCCCGGGGGTCAGCGCGGCCACCTCGCCGATCACGTCGGCGACGAAGTCGTACGTCCGCTCGTCGGCGGGGTCGACGTAACTGAAGCCGACCTCGGTGCCGGTGTACGGCGGTGGCGCGATCTTGCCGGGCGCCAGCTCGGGGTAGGCGACCAGCGCCGCATTGGTGTGGCCGGGCAGGTCGATCTCCGGCACCACGGTGACATGACGGCGGGCGGCGTACGCGACGATCCGCCGGTAGTCGGCCTTGGTGTAGTACCCGCCGGGGCCGCCACCCACCTCGGTGGCGCCGCCCTCCTCGGCGAGCCGGGGCCAGGAGTCGACGGCGATCCGCCAGCCCTGGTCGTCGGTGAGGTGCAGGTGCAGGTGGTTGAGCTTGTACCGGGCCAGGTGGTCGACCACCCGCAGCACGTCGTCGACGGCGAAGAAGTGTCGGGCCACGTCGAGCATGGCGCCGCGGTAGGGGAAGCGCGGCCGGTCGACGATCGTGCCGCCGGGCACCGCCCAGCGTTCGGCGACCGGGGTGGCGCTCTCGATCGGCGCCGGGAGGAGCTGCCGCAGTGTCTGCGCGCCGTGGAAGAGCCCGGCCGGGGTGGTCGCGCTGATCCGGACCTCGTCCTGGGTCACGTCGAGGTGGTAGCCCTCGTCGCCCAGCTCCCCAACGCCCGGCAGATCGGCGCCGTGCGCCGTCCCGGCGCCGGACAGCGTCAGCACCAGCAGGCCGGCGGGCTCGGCGTGGGGGGTGGCGTCGCCGACCGGGAGCGGGTGGCCGGTGGCGGGGCGCAGCCAGTCGGCGAGCTGCTCGGCGACGTCCCGGGCGGGCGGGCTGACCAGGATCACCGCGTCCTCGGGCAGCAGGAAATCCGCCGTGGGGTCGGGCGTGACCCGGTCCGGGGCGGGGACCACGTCGGCCAGCCGGACCGGCGCGGGCGGGGCGAGCAGGTCGCCGGCCGCGCGGGCGGCGGTGCGGGCCAGTTCGGTGGCGGCCGGCTGGTGGGTGGGGAGGCCGGCCGGGTCGAGCGGTTCGGGCCCGGTCTCGGAGGGGGCGGCGGGGATGGTCGACACGGCGACGGCTCCGGGGTGTATTTGCGCGGGATATGGCAAAGGTCAGGTTCAGCAAAACCAGTGCGTCAAGAGTACGAGGGGAATCGGAATTGCGTGATCGTGCGCGTGGAAGCGTTCCCAACAACCGGTACGGACGCGGATAGTGGTGACGGCTGTGCCGATTGTCACCGAACGGTCCCAGGCCACTCGATGTTCGCTTAACCTTCGCCCACCGATCGCTGACGACACCGGGATTACCGGTGGTTGGTCTCGGGGTATGTCCGAACTGAACCTTCGTTAAGTGTCAATGGCGCGCGTTGGAGGCTCTGGTGGCAGCGCAAGAGACGGTCGATCACAAGTACGTCTACGACTTCGCCGAGGGCAACAAGGACCTCAAGGACCTGCTGGGTGGCAAGGGGGCCAACCTCGCCGAGATGACCAATCTCGGCCTGCCGGTCCCGCCCGGCTTCACCATCACCACCGAGGCCTGCAAGGCGTACCTGGCGACCGGCCAGGAGCCGGATGGGCTGGCCGGCCAGATCGAGGCGCACCTGGAGTCCCTGGAGCGCGGCATGGGCCGCAAGCTCGGCGACCCGGACGACCCGCTGCTGGTCTCGGTGCGCTCCGGGGCCAAGTTCTCGATGCCCGGCATGATGGAGACCGTCCTCAACGTCGGCCTCAACGATCGGAGCGTCGTCGGGCTGAGCGCGCAGGCCGGCGGCAACGACCGGTTCGCCTGGGACTCGTACCGGCGCCTGATCCAGATGTTCGGCAAGACCGTCTGCGAGGTGCCGGGCGAGGAGTTCGAGCACGCCATCGATGACGCCAAGCGGGCCAAGGGCACCGACAACGACCTCGACCTGGACGCGAACGACCTGCGCGGGCTGGTCGACGCGTTCAAGAAGATCTTCGCCAAGCACACCGGGCGGGAGTTCCCGCAGGAGCCGCGGGAGCAGCTCGACCTGGCCATCCGCGCGGTCTTCGACTCGTGGAACGCCGAGCGCGCGGTGGTCTACCGCCGGCAGGAGCGCATCCCGGCCGACCTGGGCACCGCGGTCAACGTGGTGGCCATGGTCTTCGGCAACCTCGGACCCGACTCCGGCACCGGCGTGGCCTTCACCCGCGACCCGGCCAGCGGCGCGCAGGGCATCTACGGCGACTACCTGGCCAACGCTCAGGGCGAGGACGTGGTCGCCGGCATCCGCAACACCGTGCCGTTGCAGGAGCTGGAGCGGATCGACAAGAAGTCCTACGACGAGCTGCTCGACTACATGGCCCGGCTGGAGGGGCACTACAAGGACCTCTGCGACATCGAGTTCACCATCGAGCGCGGCAAGCTCTGGATGCTCCAGACCCGGGTCGGCAAGCGGACCGCCGCCGCCGCGTTCGTCATCGCCGGTCAGCTCGTCGACGAGGGCCTGATCGACCTCAACGAGGCCCTGCACCGGGTCAACGGCGCGCAGCTCGCCCAGCTGATGTTCCCCCGGTTCAAGCTGGACCACGACTTCGAGCCGGTGGCCAAGGGCATCGGCGCCTCCCCGGGCGCCGCCGTCGGCAAGGTGGTCTTCACCTCGGCCCGGGCGGTCGAGCTGGCCGGCGAAGGGGAGCCGGTGATCCTGGTCCGCCGGGAGACCAACCCGGACGACCTGAACGGCATGATCGCGGCCAAGGGCATCCTCACCTCGCGCGGCGGCAAGACCAGCCACGCCGCCGTGGTGGCCCGGGGCATGGGCAAGACCTGCGTCTCCGGCGCCGACGAGCTCGAGGTCAACATCCCGGCGAAGAAGTTCACCGTCGCCGGGCAGACCGTCAACGAGGGCGACGTCGTCTCCATCGACGGCACCACCGGCAAGGTCTACCTCGGTGAGGTGCCGGTCATGCCATCCGAGGTGGTGCAGTACTTCGAGGGCACGCTCGACCCGGAGCAGACCGACGACGCGCTGGTCCGGGCCGTACACCGGATCATGATGCACGCCGACACCACGCGGCGGCTGCGGGTTCGGACGAACGCCGACACCGGTCCGGACGCGGCGCGGGCGCGGCGGTTCGGGGCCGAGGGCATCGGCCTGTGCCGCACCGAGCACATGTTCCTCGGCGACCGGCGGGAGTTGGTCGAGCGGCTGATCCTCGCCGGCACCGACGCCGAGCGGGAGGACGCCCTCGCCGCCCTGCTGCCGCTGCAGCGCGAGGACTTCATCGCGATCTTCCAGGAGATGGACGGCCTGCCGGTCACCGTCCGGCTGATCGACCCGCCGCTGCACGAGTTCCTGCCCCCGCTGGAGCAGCTCGCGGTCAACGTGGCGGTCGCCCAGGAACGCGGCGAGGACGTGGCCAAGGAG
The DNA here is from genome assembly GCF_042871425.1 of Micromonospora sp. NPDC005806. Classification (NCBI taxonomy): domain Bacteria; kingdom Bacillati; phylum Actinomycetota; class Actinomycetes; order Micromonosporales; family Micromonosporaceae; genus Micromonospora; species Micromonospora sp. NPDC005806. The sequence continues at coordinate 4,503 of NZ_JBIAIL010000043.1, forward strand.
GAGGCGCTGCTCGCCGCCGTCCGGCGGATGCACGAGGAGAACCCGATGCTCGGTCTGCGCGGCGTCCGGCTCGGCCTGGTCATCCCCGGCCTGTTCGCCATGCAGGTCCGCGCGATCGCCGAGGCCGCCGTCACGGTCGTCCGGGACGGCGGGACGGCCTGCCCGGAGATCATGGTCCCGCTGGTCGGCGCGGTCCAGGAGCTGGAGACGGTACGCGCCGAGGCCGAGAAGATCATCGCCGAGGTGGTCGGGAACAGCGGCGTCGAGGTGCTGATCGGCACCATGATCGAGGTGCCCCGGGCGGCGCTGACCGCCGGGCAGATCGCCGAGGCGGCCCAGTTCTTCTCCTTCGGCACCAACGACCTCACCCAGATGGGTTGGGGCTTCTCCCGCGACGACGTCGAGGGTGCGTTCTTCTGGCGCTACCTGGAGCTGGGCATCTTCGGCATCTCGCCGTTCGAGTCGATCGACCGGGAGGGCGTCGGCCGGCTGGTCCGGATCGCCGCCGAGGAGGGCCGGGCCGCCCGGCCCGAGCTGAAGCTCGGCGTCTGCGGCGAACACGGCGGCGACCCCGACTCGGTGCACTTCTTCCACGAGGTCGGCCTCGACTACGTGTCCTGCTCGCCGTTCCGCGTGCCGGTAGCGCGGCTGGAGGCCGGCCGGGCGTCGGTGACCACCACCGGTTCCGACTCCCGCTGACCCGTGTGACACAACCGGGGCCGTCGGCGCTCAATGTCGACGGCCCCGCGCTGCCTCTCCGGCCTCACCGGGGGAGCCATCCGGGGCCGCCGGGCGTAACCTGAGCGCGCACTTGTCGATCACAGGGAAGGGTGGCTGCATGTCCAGCGTCTGGGAGAACCTGATCGTCGACGCCCGCGACCCGTCCCGGCTCGCGCACTGGTGGGCGGAGGCGCTCGGCTATCAGGTGGTCACCGACGCGCCGGACGAGGTGGAGATCCGCCGTACGCCGGACGTGCTGCCCGCCATCGTCTTCGTGCCGGTCGCCGACGCGAAGCAGACCAAGAACCGGCTGCACATCGACCTGCGCCCCGACGACCAGGAGGCGGAGGTCGAGCGGCTGGTCGACATGGGCGCCCGGCACGTGGACGTCGGGCAGGGCGACGTCGGGTGGACGGTGCTGGCCGACCCCGAGGGCAACGAGTTCTGCGTGCTGCGACCGCGGAAATGACGGGTTGAGCGTGGGTCTCGCCGCTGACGACGCGGCGCGCCCGGTCACCGAGGCGCCCAAGGACACCGGGTACGGGCGGTCGCCGTACGAGCGGGACCGGGCGCGGGTGCTGCACTCGGCGGCGTTCCGCCGGCTCGCCGCGAAGACCCAGGTGCACACCGCGGGCACCGACGACTTCCTGCGTACCCGGCTGACCCACTCGCTGGAGGTGGCGCAGATCGCCCGGGAGATGGGCGCCCGGCTGGGCTGCGACCCGGACGTGGTGGACACTGCTGGGCTGGCGCACGACCTCGGGCACCCGCCCTTCGGGCACAACGGCGAGGACGCGCTGGACGTCCTCGCCGCGGACTGCGGCGGCTTCGAGGGGAACGCGCAGACGCTGCGGGTGCTCACCCGGCTGGAGGCCAAGGTGCTCGGCCCGGACGGTCGCTCCGCCGGGCTCAACCTCACCCGGGCCTCGCTCGACGCGGTCGGCAAGTACCCGTGGGAACGCCGCCCCGGCCGGCGCAAGTTCGGGGTGTACGCCGACGACCGCCCGGTCTTCGACTGGGTGCGCGCCGGTGCCCCGCCCGGCGACCGGTGCTGCCTCGAGGCGCAGGTGATGGACTGGGCCGACGACGTGGCGTACTCGGTGCACGACGTCGAGGACGGCATCCACGGTGGGTACGTCAGCCTGCGCCCGCTGCTGACCGACCCGGAGGAGCGGCGGGCGCTCTGCGCCGACGTGGCGGCCGCGTACTCCGGGGAGGCCCCGGAGGACCTCGGCGAGGTGCTGGCCGAGCTGCTGGCCGAGCCGGTGCTCGCTCCGCTCGCCGCGTACGACGGCAGCCACCGCGCCCTCGCGTCGCTGAAGACCACCACCAGCGTGCTCACCGGCCGGTTCGTCGCCACCGTGGTGGCCGCCACCCAGGAACGTCATGGCCCCGGCCCGCACCGCCGGTACGCCGCCGACCTGGTGGTGCCGCGCCGGATCCGGGCACAGTGCGCGCTGCTCAAGGGCATCGCGCTGCGCTACGTGATGCGCCGACCCGGCGCCGGTACCCGGTACGCCCAGCAGCAGCAGATCCTCGCCGAGCTGGTCGCCGCCCTGCTCGACCGGGCGCCGGACGCGCTCGACCCGGTCTTCGCCCCGCTCTGGCGGGACGCCCCGGACGACGCCGCGCGGCTGCGGGTGGTGATCGACCAGGTGGCCTCGCTCACCGACCCGGCCGCCCTGTCGTGGCACGCCCGCCTGGTCCCCGCGCCCTGACCGGTTGGGAGAGCGCCGGCGACTTAGGCTAGCCTAACTGGTATGACGGAGCGCCCGAAGAAGGTCACCGCCGCCACGGTCGTCCGGACCGAGCGGCCCACCCCGCATCTGATCCGGCTGGTGCTGGGCGGGGAGGAGCTGGCCGGCCTGCCGGTGGGCGCGTACACCGACCACTACGTCAAGTTCGTCTTCCCGCCCGCCGGGGTGGTCTACCCGCACCCGACGGACCTGGCCACCATCAAGCGCGAGTTCCCGGCCGAGCAGTGGCCGCGGCTGCGGGCGTACACGGTGCGCCGCTGGGACGCGACCGCCGGCGAGCTGACCATCGACGTGGTGCACCACGGCGACGAGGGGCTGGCCGGGCCGTGGGCGGCCGCGCTGCGTCCCGGCGACCCGGTGCTCTTCACCGGCCCCGGCGGGGCGTACGCGCCGGACCCGGCGGCCGACTGGCACCTGCTGGCCGGGGACGAGAGCGCGCTGCCCGCGATCGCCGCCGCCCTGGAGCGGCTGCCGTTCGGCGCCCCGGCGCAGGTCTTCGTGGAGGTCGACGGCCCGGCCGACGAGTTGCCGCTGGTCAGCCCCGGCGCGGTCGAGCTGCGCTGGCTGCACCGGGCCGGCCGCCCGGTGGGTGAGGCGCTGGTCGAGGCGGTCCGGGCGCTGGACTTCCCGTCCGGGGCGGTGCACGCCTTCGTCCACGGCGAGGCGACCTTCGTCAAGGAGCTGCGCCGGCTGCTGCGGGTCGAGCGCGGGGTGCCGCGCGGGGCGCTGTCCATCTCCGGCTACTGGCGGCGCGGCCTGGACGACGAGGGCTGGCGCTCCACCAAGCGAGCCTGGAACGCCCAGGTCGAAGCCGAGGAAACCGCGGCCCTCCCGGTCTGACCCGCCCGAGTTCCCGGCGCTGACCTGTCGCCTTCGCGACCGAGAGCGGGTGTACCTCGACATGTAGTAGACATGCTACATTCCGCGGTATGACTGCGGTCGAACTCCCGGGCGTCACCGAGACTCCCCACCCCCCCGACGAGGACCTGGTCCTCGACGTCCGCGACCTGCGCATGCGCTACGGCACCACGGACGTGCTGCACGGGGTCGACTTCACCGCCCGGCGCGGCGAGGTGCTCGCCCTGCTCGGGCCCAACGGCGCCGGCAAGACCACCACGATCGAGATCCTGGAGGGCTTCCGGATGCGCTCGGCGGGGGAGGCCCGCGTCCTCGGCGTCGACCCCGGCCGGGGCGACGAACGCTGGCGCGCCCGGCTGGGCGTGGTGCTCCAGTCGTGGCGGGACCACGGCAAGTGGCGGGTCCGTGACCTGCTGGTCCACCTGGGCGCCTTCTACACGCCGTACACCACCGACCGGATCCCCCGCCCCTGGCCGGTCGACGAGCTGCTGGACGCCGTGGGCCTCACCCCGCACGCGGGCAAGCGGGTGCACCAGCTCTCCGGCGGCCAGCGTCGCCGGCTCGACGTGGCGGTGGGCATCGTGGGCCGCCCGGAGCTGCTCTTCCTGGACGAGCCGACGGTCGGCTTCGACCCCGCGGCCCGGCGCGAGTTCCACGAGCTGGTGCACCGCCTCGCCGACCTGGACGAGACCACCATCCTGCTCACCACGCACGACCTGGACGAGGCGGAGAAGCTGGCCGACCGGATCCTCATCCTGGCCGGCGGCCGGATCATCGCCGACGGCTCGCCGGACGAGCTGGCCCGCCGGGTCGCCGGGGACGCGGAGATCCGCTGGACGCGGGACGGGGAGCGCTTCGTGCACTCCGCGGCCGACGCCACCGGCTTCGTCCGGGACCTGCTCCGGCAGTACGGCGACGAGGTGCAGGAGCTGGAGGTCCGCCGGGCCAGCCTGGAGGACGCGTACATGGCACTGGTCTACGAGCAGGAGTCGGGGGTCCGGGCCGGCCGGGCCGCCCGGGTGTGGCAGCAGGGGAGCGACCGATGAACCCGACCACGGCGGCCGTCCGGGCCGGCCTGCAGCGCGGCCTGATCGAGCTGCGCAACACCTTCACCAACGGCCAGGACCTGTGGAACTACTTCTTCCCGACCACCGTCCTGCTGGTGACCATGTTCTTCATGCGCGGTTCCACCGTGCCCGGCACCACCTTCTCGCTCGGCGCCCGTACGCTGCCCAGCGCGCTCGGGATGGGGCTGGCCTTCGGCGGCATGATGGTGCTCGCCTCGCAGCTGGTGGTCGAGCGGGAGGACGGCACGCTGCTGCGGGTGAAGGCCACCCCGAACGGCATGCTCGGCTACCTGATCGGCAAGATCGTCCTGCTCTCCACGGTGGCGCTGCTGAGCATGTTCCTGCAGCTCCTCCCCGCGGTGTTCTTCCTGGACGGGCTCGAGCTGTCCCGCCCGGGCGCCTGGCTCGCCCTGCTCGCGGTGGCGGTGCTCGGCCTGGTCGCCACCCTGCCCATCGGGGCGGTCCTCGGCTCGCTGATCGAGAACCCGCGCAACCTCGGGCTGGTCATGCTGCCGACGATAGGGCTCATCGCGCTCTCCGGGATCTTCTACCCGATCAACGGCTACCCGGGCTGGTTGCAGGCCATCGCCCAGGTCTTCCCGGTCTACTGGCTGGGCCTGGGCATGCGGTCGGCCCTGCTGCCCGACGGCATGGCGGCGGTCGAGCTCGGCGGGTCCTGGCGGCACCTGGAGACCGTCGGGGTGCTCGGCGCCTGGGCCGTGCTCGGGCTCGTCCTGGCTCCCGTCGTGCTGCGGCGGATGGCGCGCCGGGAGTCCGGTTCCCGGATGGCCGCTCGCCGGGAGCGGGCCATCCAGCGGGTCGGATGAGCGGCGCCGATGAGTGAGACCGTGTACAACCGGATCGCCGTGCTGCGGGCCGAGCGGGGCATCTCCCGGCGGCAGCTCGCCGATGCGCTGGGCGTGCACTACCAGACGGTCGGCTACCTGGAACGGGGCGAGTTCCGGCCCAGCCTGCACCTGGCGCTGCGGATCGCCGCGTACTTCGAGGTGCCGGTCGAGGTGGTCTTCTCCATCGAGCCGTTCCCCCGGATCGGGGACGCCACGGGAGCCGGCCGCTCGGCCTGACCAGTCGGACGGGGGTACGGGCGGTGTCCGCCACACGCCCGTGCCCCCGACGCCGGATCGTCGGTCCGGCAGGGCAGGATGTACGCCGAGGAGGTGGCGGAGATGGCGGGGCGGATCCGGGACGAGGACATCGCGCTGGTCCGCGAGCGCACCTCGATCGCCGAGGTCATCTCCGACACAGTGACCCTGAAGTCCGCCGGTGGCGGCAACCTCAAGGGGCTGTGCCCGTTCCACGACGAGAAGAGCCCGTCGTTCAACGTCTCGCCGGCCCGCAACGTCTGGTACTGCTTCGGCTGCGGGGCCGGCGGCGACGCGATCAAATTCCTGATGGACGCCGAGCATCTCAGCTTCATCGAGTCCGTCGAGCGGCTCGCCGCCCGCGCCGGCATCCAGCTCCGGTACGTGGAGGACGACCGCTCCGCCCCGCGTACCCGGCCGCAGCAGGGGCAGCGGCAGCGGCTGGTCGCCGCGCACGCCGCCGCCGTGGAGTTTTACCGGGCGCAGCTCAGCACCGCCGGCGCCCGGCCCGCCCGGGAGTTCCTGGCCCAGCGCGGCTTCGACCGGGCCGCCGCCGAGCGGTACGGCTGCGGCTTCGCCCCGGACGCCTGGGACCTGCTCACCAAGCACCTGCGCCAGCAGGGCTTCACGCACGACGAGCTGGTGACCGCCGGGCTGTCCCGCCCGTCCCGCTCGGGGAGCCTGATCGACCGGTTCCGCCGGCGGCTGCTCTGGCCGATCCGCGACCTCACCGGCGACGTGATCGGCTTCGGCGCGCGGAAGCTCTTCGACGACGACGACGGCCCGAAATACCTCAACACCCCCGAGACGCCGATCTACAAGAAGTCGCACGTCCTCTACGGCATCGACCAGGCCAAGCGGGAGATCGCCAAGCAGGGCAAGGTGGTCGTGGTCGAGGGCTACACCGACGTGATGGCCTGCCACCTGGCCGGCGTGCCGACCGCGGTGGCGACCTGCGGCACCGCCTTCGGCGCGGACCACATCGGGGTGCTGCGCCGGCTGCTGCTGGACACCGACGCGGTGGCGGGCGAGATCATCTTCACTTTCGACGGGGACGCGGCCGGTCAGAAGGCCGCGCTGCGCGCCTTCGAGGACGACCAGCGATTCGTCGGGCGTACCTTCATCGCGGTCAGCCCCGACAGCATGGACCCGTGCGAGCTGCGGCTGGCCAAGGGGGACCTGGCGGTCCGCGACCTGGTCGCCCGCCGCGAGCCGCTGGTCGACTTCGCGCTCCGGCACATGATCAACCGGTACGACCTGGACACGGTCGACGGCCGGGTGGAGGCGATGCGCCGGGCCGCCCCGCTGGTCGCCAAGATCAAGGACCGGGAGAAGCGCCCCGAGTACGTCCGCAAGCTCGCCGGTGACCTCGGCATGGAGATCGAGCCGGTGCAGCGCGCGGTGCTGGCCGCCGCAGCCGGGCAGCCGGCCGGCGGGGCCACCGGCCCGGCCCGCTCCGGCCCGGTCACCCCGACCCTGGACAGCCCGCAGTCGATGGTCGAGCGGGAGGCGCTGAAGCTCGCCCTCCAGGAGCCGGTGCTGGCCGGCCCGATGTTCGACGCGGTCGAGGCCGGCGAATACCGGCACCCCGTGCACCAGGTGCTGCGGGCGGCCGTCGCGGCGGCGGGCGGGGTGGCGACCGCCACGGGCGGCGCGGTCTGGATCGAGCAGGTCCGGGACGCCTGCGACGACCTGGCCGCCCAGGCGCTCGTCGGCGAGCTGGCCGTCGAGCCGCTGCGGATTGACGGCGAGCCCGACCCCCGGTACGTCTCGATCACCATGGCCCGCCTCCAGTGGGGCTCGGTCACCGGCCGGATCAAGGACCTCAAGTCGAAGATCCAGCGGATCAATCCGGTGAGCAACAAGGACGAGTACTTCGCGCTCTTCGGGGAACTGCTCTCGCTGGAGCAGCACGCGCGGGCGCTGCGCGAGCAGGCCGCCGGAGGGCTCTGATGGGACTCTTCAACCGCAAGCCGAAGCTGCCGCCCGCCGACCGGCCGCCGCTGGCCGCCGAGGAACGGGTGCTCGCCTGGGCCGCCGCCGGCAACGGCGAGGGCGACGGCGTGGTGGTGGCCAGCAACCTCGGGCTCTGGCTGCCCGGCCGGGGGCACCGGATCGGCTGGCACGACATCCTCAAGGCGGTCTGGTCCGGCCGTGAGCTCACCGTCACGCCGGCCGAGCGGGTCGCCGAGCGGGACGGCTACCTGGTCGTGGCGGACTGCCCGGCCGAGACGTACCTGCTGCTCGACCCGGGCGAGCTGCCGCACCAGGTGCGGGCGCGGGTGACCCGCTCGGTGGCGTACACCGCGCACCACCCGGTGCCCGGCGGCGCCGGCCGGATCGCCGCCCGGCGGATGCCCGGCGTCGACGGGCTGACCTGGACGGTCCGCTACGACCCGGGCACGCCCGCCGACGACGCGGTGGCGGCCGAGACCGACCGGCTGGTCGCCGCGGCCCGGGCCGCCACCACCCCCGCCGACGTCTGACCCGCTCAACCGACGGGCGATCCGGCGTCGATCAGGGCAACGCCCAGGTTGGCGAGGAACCGGGTCAGCTCGGCACGTTGCTGGAACAGGGTGGCGAGGTCGTCCGACGGCGGCGCTCCGAGCAGCTCGAACGGCATCGACGTGAGTCCGGCGCGGACGACCAGGCTGCCGACATACCCGTACGCGACGTCTGCCGGGTCGGCTTCGACACCCTGCGCGGCCATGCCGGCGACGAATGCCGGTACGAGGCTGTCGTGGATCGCTGGCAGCGTCGCGGCGGTCAGCAGTCCGCTGTGCGCGAGACCGATGAGGAGTTGCCCGAGGTCGAACCCGATGGCCTGCGGGGACTGGAAGGAGATGTCCATAGCGACGAACTGGTCGGGAGAGTCCCGGGGCACCAGCAGGTTCTGCGGACTGGCATCGCCGTGTGGCACGGCCTGCGGCAGCGCGTCGAGTCGGTCGAGCACGACGGGCAGTGCGGTGGCGATCCGGCGCAGATCCGCACGAAGGTGCCGGTCGACCACGGCCCCGACGAGCGGATCGCGCCACACGCCGTCGTCGTCGAGCGTGGGCAGCGCCCCGTGCTTGACCCGGTTCTCGGTATAGCGGCGTAGGCCGTATCCGGGCGGCAGGCCGGTGCGGCCGAGGATCTCCGGGGTGCCGCGCAGCGCGGCGAGGCCGCCCAGGACGTACGCCGCCCGGACGAACATGTCCCGGTCCCAGACGTCGTAGCCGAGCGCGTCGACGTCCTCCATCCACACCAGCAGCCGGTCGTCGCCGAGGTCGGTGATCTGATACAGCTGCGGGATGCGCAGTCCCGCCGGCAGTCGGCCGGCGAAGGGCTCGTCCCACGCGGCGAGTTCCATCCGCCACTGGAACTCGTTGCCGAACGGGACGCGGAGGTCCTCCGGGAGCAGGTGCAGGCGGGGCCAGTGCCGCACGTGCTGCAACAGCTTGACGAAGATCGACCAGCTGTGCCCGCCGGCGGCCTGCCCGTGCACGCGCAGCAGCGCGCCGGTGGCGGGGGACCCCGACTCGTAGTGCACGTCCTCGACGCGCCACCTGCCCGGCTCGACCCGCTCGCCGAACGCGGCCAGCGAGGCGGCCGCCACATCCTGTTCCAGAAGCTCAACGGTCATGGCGTCCGCCCGAAGAGTAAGGTCAGGTAACCTGACGACCTGAGAAAATAGTACGGTTGCCTGATGAGTTCGGTCAACGACGAAATCCCACCCCACGTCATCGACCTACTCGGTCGCGCGCTCACCGTGGCGAAACGCGCGATGGAGGCAGAGGTGGCCGATCAGCCGCACCACCTGCGCGGATCGCACCTGCGGCTGCTGTCGCTCACCCCGCCCGAGGGCATGCGCCCGACCCAGTTGGCCACGCGCGTCGGGATGACCAAGCAGTCGCTCGGCGAGTTCGTCACGACGATGCAGGAGGCGGGTTTTCTGCGCGTGGAGCCGGATCCGCGCGACGGCCGCGCACGCATCGTCCGGCCGACCGACAAAGGCCTTCAGCTGCAGGCCCGGATCCTGGACAGACTCGCGCAGACCGAGCAACGGTGGCGAGAGGCCATCGGGCCGCGAAACTGGGCGACGTTCCGCACGGTCCTGGCGCGGATCGCCGCCGAGAAGTGACGGTCATCCGGCCGACCGTCGACGTGCGGCGAGGACGCGGTGGTCGGGAAACTCGGTGGGGAGTGTCGGACCCGGCCGTTAGGGTCGGCCGGTGACCACTGCTCAACCACTCATCCAGGCACGGGGGCTGGTGAAGCGGTTCGGCGACTTCACCGCCGTCGACGGCATCGACGTGGCGGTCCGCCCCGGGGAGGCGTTCGGCTTCCTCGGACCGAACGGCGCGGGCAAGTCCTCCACCATGCGGATGATCGGCTGCATCTCCCCGCCTACCGGTGGCGAGCTGCGCATCCTCGGCATGGATCCGGTCCGCGACGGCCCCGCGATCCGCGCCCGGCTCGGCGTCTGTCCCCAGCTCGACAACCTCGACCCCGAGCTGACCGTCCGGGAAAATCTGACCACCTACGCCCGCTACTTCGGCATCCCCCGTCGGGTGGCCCGGGAGCGGGCGAACGAGCTGCTCGACTTCGTCCAGCTCACCGAGCGTGCCGACGGCAAGGTCGAGCCGCTCTCCGGTGGCATGAAGCGCCGGCTCACCATCGCCCGCGCGCTGGTCAACGAGCCGGAGATCGTGCTGCTCGACGAGCCCACCACCGGGCTCGACCCGCAGGCCCGGCACCTGGTCTGGGAGCGGCTGTTCCGGCTCAAGCAGCAGGGCGTCACGCTGGTCCTCACCACGCACTACATGGACGAGGCGGAGCAGCTCTGCGACCGGCTGGTGGTGATGGACGGCGGCCGGATCGTCGCCGAGGGGTCGCCACGCGCCCTCATCGAGCAGCACTCCACCCGGGAGGTGGTGGAGCTGCGCTTCGCCGCCGAGTCGCAGGAGGCCTTCGCCGGCAAGCTGGGCGGCCTGGGGGAGCGGGTCGAGGTGCTGCCCGACCGGATCCTGCTCTACGTGGCCGACGGCGACACGGCGGTCGCCGAGGTGTCCGCGCGCGGTCTCGTGCCGGCCAGCGTCCTGGTCCGGCGCAGCAGCCTGGAGGACGTCTTCCTCCACCTCACCGGCCGCACCCTGGTCGACTGATCAACGGGCTCTGGCCCAGGTCAGGAAGCGGTTGGCCAGGGCTTCCGGTGGAGCTTGGTCGGTCCGGCCCCGATCGCCCGGCCGGTGCTGACCTGCTAACCGAGAGTGACATGCCAGCGGCCCGGGGGCTCCGACACGGAAAGTGATCGGCAGTGTCGCCCGAGCGTCCCCCTTCACCGGGCCACTCGGCCCGGGAAAGCCGAGGAGCTGGTTCTTCGTACTCGATCCCCGTCCACCACACCACCCCCTCGCGAGCGGATAGGGGTTTGGCCGGCGGGGGAGGGGTCACGATCGGTGACCGCCGGATCCGCGGCCGTCCGGGTGGTGCCACCGTGCCGCGCCGGCATCGGTTCCCTACGCGTGGCCGCCTGTGGTGACGGTGCCGATGGTCAACCGTGGTTCGCCGTCGGGAATCTCCCCGATACGCCGCGCCTGGTCGTCAAGTTCTTGGCGCTCGGCAGCGGTGAGCGCGGTCAACGGTTCGACCGTGATGTGCAGCTTGCGTCCGGAGCGGCGGTAGTGCCAGATGCCGGAAACGGTGCCGTCGATGAGCAGTACCGGAAAGGTGCCAGCCTGGCCGCCGGAGAGCGCGCGTTGCGCGGCAGGTCCGGGGAAGAGCCGCTCACGGGGATAGCAGCCGACGGTGTAGGCGTCGAAGTACGGCAGTAGCCGCACCCCGTGCGGTGGCACGGGTGCCGGCGCGGTGTCGCCGGCCGGGACCCAGGCGACAGTGCCGGCGACATCGACCTGTTGCAATTCGCCGGCGAGGGAGTCGAACAACTGGGTCGCCCAGCGGCGAGGTGCGGACAGCCACTGCGCGAACTGCTGCGGTGTGGCCGGCCCGTACACGTGCAGGTAGCGCCGGACCAGGCCGGCGAGGGCGTCCGGTGCCGGGGCAGGCTGGAATCCTGGCAGCCACCGTTGCGGGCTGGTGTAGGTGACCTTCCGCCCCCGGTTCGGGCCGAAACACAGCGCGCCGCGGTGTGCGGCAAGGTGCATCGCCTGTCGCCAGCGCGGCCACATGCCCCCGAACGCCGGCACCACCGGGTCGGCGGCCCAGGAGTCGGTGCGGGCGGTTACTGCCGCGGTGAGTTCGCCGATGGTCAGTTCCGCGTCTGCCAGTGCTTCCGCCACCGCCGCGACGACCTCGTCGGCCTGGTCAGGGGTCAACCGCGCGTCGGCGGGCATGCTGTTCGAGGATGGTGGCAACGCGCCGAGCGCACCGGTCCACAGTGGCAGCTCACGCGCCGGTAGCAGGTGCACGGTACCGCGGGGGCCGAACGTCTTGACCAGGCTGCGTTCGCCCCACAGCGCGTTGCGGATGTCGTTGCGGGTGGCACCGGCTACGCGCAGCCCGATGGACACCTCAGCGGCGGAGAGCATTTGAGCGTGCGCGCCGCACATGGCGGCAACGGCATCGGCTGGTCGGCCGCGTACCGGAGCGGACAGCCCGTGCCGGTCGAGCCGCCGGCCCCACACATCGGGCCAGGACAGCCGCGGCACCACGGTGGAACGGTTGGTCATCGAGCACGCCTCTCGGTGTCGTGGTTCGGGTGGGCGGTCACGCAATTCGGGTTCCGTGACTGTCCCGCCGGCCCGGATCGGGCGGTCCGGGCCGGCGAAACGTCCGCCTGTCTGGCTGCCGTCAGCGGAACTGGCGGAAGAACTTCCGCACGTCGCCGACCAGGAGGTCGGGTGCTTCCATGGCGGCGAAGTGCCCGCCGCGGCTGAATTCGGCCCAGTGCACCACGTTGTGGTCGCGCTCGGCGAGGGGCCGGATGGTGATGTCGTTGGGGAACACCGCCACCGCGGTCGGTACTGGTGAGCGTGGCTGGACCTGGCCCCAGGTGCGGGCGCCCTCGTAGTAGATGCGGGCGGCGGATCCGGCTGTGCCGGTCAGCCAGTACACCGAAACGTCGGTGAGGATCAGGTCGCGGTCGACAGCGTCTTCGGGTAGGCCGGCGCTCGGGTCGGTCCATTCCTTGAACTTCTCGACGATCCACGCCAGCTGCCCGACCGGTGAATCGGTGAGAGCGTACGAGATGGTCTGCGGCCGGGTTGACTGGACGATGGCGTACCCGCTCATGTCCCGGCCCCAGGTCGTCATGAACGCGAGGCGGGCCTGGTCGGCCTCGGTGAGGCCGACCAGCTCGGCCGGATCGCCGGAGGGGAATGTGCCCAGGTTGTTGACGTGCACGCCGATCACATGATCGGGGTCGATGCGGCCGAGTTCGGGGGAGACGACCGCCCCGGTGTCGCCGCCCTGCGCGCCGTAGCGGTGGTAGCCGAGGCGGTTCATCAGCTCGGCCCAGGCGCGGGCCACCCGGCTGGTGTCCCAGCCAGGGCTGGCGAGCGGGCTGGACAAGCCGAAGCCGGGCAGCGACGGGGCCACGACGTGGAAGGCGTCGGCGGGGTCGCCGCCATGCCGGACGGGATCGGTCAACGGGCCGATGATCTTCATGAACTCCACGACCGAGCCGGGCCAGCCGTGGGTGAGGATGAGCGGCACCGCCCCCGGCTCGGGCGAACGCACGTGCAGGAAGTGCACGTTCTGTCCGTCGATGACGGTGGTGAACTGGGGAAATTCGTTCAGCCGTGCCTCGTGGGCGCGCCAGTCGTATTTGGTCTGCCAGTAGTCGGCCAGATCTTTCAGGTAATCCAGCGGCACCCCGGCCTCCCAGCCGGCGCCGGGCACCTCGTCCGGCCAACGGGTGTGGGCGAGCCGGTGGCGCAGGTCGTCGAGGCGATCCTGGGGAATTTCGATCCGGAACGGGGTGATCTGTTCGCTCATGAGCACCACGCTACGGACGGGCTAGGACAGCTCCCGCCCTAGCTCACTGGCAGACTTGGGGAATGTTGGAAACTTCCGCCCGGCTGCTGCGCCTGCTCTCGCTGCTGCAAACCCCGCGCGATTGGACCGGCGCCGACCTGGCGCAACGTCTTGCCGTCGACGTGCGGACCGTGCGCCGCGATATTCAGAAACTGCGCGACCTCGGCTACCCGGTGCACGCCACCCCCGGTGCGGCCGGTTACCGGCTCGGCGCCGGAACGAAGCTCCCGCCGCTGCTGCTCGACGACGAGGAGGCCGTCGCCGTCGCCATCGGGCTGCGTACCGCCGCCAGCGGCACGGTCACCGGCATCGAGGAAACCTCGCTACGCGCACTGGCCAAGCTCGAACAGGTACTGCCGTCGCGCGTACGCCACCGGGTCAACCTGCTGCACTCGGTCACCGTCACGGTTCCTGCCGCCGGCCCCACCGTGGACCCGGACGTGCTGACCGTCGTCGCTGCCGTCTGCCGCGAGCACGAACGGCTCCGCTTCGATTACCGCAGCCACGACGGCACCGACTCGGTACGCGACACCGAACCTCACCGGCTGGTCCACACCGGCCGGCGCTGGTACCTGGTGGGCTGGGACACCGACCGGCGCGACTGGCGCACCTACCGGGTCGACCGGATCCGTCCCCGCATCCCGATCGGCCCTCGCTTCACACCCCGACAGGCACCCGACGTCGACCTCGCCGGCTACCTCGCGCACGGTGTCTCCACCGCTCCCTACCGCTATCAGGCCCGCATCACGCTGTATGTGCCGGCCGAGACCGCCGCCGAACGGATCCCGCCCACCGTCGGTGTCATCGAGGCCGTCGACTCGCACACCTGCATCCTGCACACCGGATCCAACTCCCTCGACGAAATCGCCGTCTACGTCGCATTGTTCGGCTTCCGCTTCCGGATCCACCAGCCACCCGAGCTCATCGCACACATCCGAGACCTCACCACCCGATTGACCGAGGCCATCGAGACGTTCTGAGCAAAGGTGTCGATCTGACGTCCGAGTGGTGGCGGGTGCGCGCGGAACGGGAAACTCGCGCGACGGCGTCGGTGGCCCGTCGTAGGGTGGCCGGCGGCCTGTCGTACCCACGCGGTACGAAGGCCGACGTGGGCGGAGAACAGGGGTGGTCGCGGTGAGCGTGGCGGAGCGGGCCGGGCCGGTGGTGCCCCGGGTGCCGGCGGTGGCGGTGCTCGCGCACTACCTGGTCGGCTACCGGCGCACCTGGCGCGCGGGCGTCTTCTCGTCCTTCCTGCTACCGGTGCTCACCGTGGTCGGCTTCGGGTTCGGCGTCGGGGCGTACGTGGACCGCGGCGTCGGCGGCGTGCCCTATCTGGACTGGCTGGTGCCCGGCCTGATCGCCTCCACCGCCTTGCAGACCGCGGTCGCCGAGTCGACCTGGCCGGTGCACAGCAACTTCAAGTGGATCCGGACCTACCACGCGCAGGTCGCCGCGCCGCTGCGGATCGGCGACATCCTCGCCGGCCACCTCGCCTTCGTGCTGTTCCGGGTGCTCACCACCACGGCGGCGTTCCTACTGGTAACGGCCCTGTTCGGGGCGCTGCGTTCGCCCTGGGCGGTGGCTGTCCTGCCGGTCGGCCTGCTGCTCGGTCTGGCGATCGCCGCGCCGACCTTCGCGTTCAGCGCCGCCGTGCCGAGCGACAGCTACCTGGCCCTGCTGTTCCGCTTCGCGATCATCCCGATGACCCTCTTCGCCGGGGTGTTCTTCCCGGTGGAGTCGCTGCCGGGCGGGCTGCGCCAGCTCGCGTACGTCACCCCGCTATGGCACGGCGTGGACCTCTGCCGGGCCGCCACGCTCGGCGTCGCGCCGCAGTGGTCGGTCACCGGTCACCTGCTCTACCTCGCCGCCTGGGCCGTCGCCGGCTGGCTGCTGGCCCGGCGGGTGTTCCACCGTTCGCTCGTCGTCTAGGGGAGGATGTCGTGGTCGGTCTCGTCCTGCCCCGGCTGGTCGGCTCCGCGGAGGTGCGCCGCTCCGCCTCGGTGGCCGAGCGCAACCTGGCCGCGCTGAAGAGCGCGTACTGGCTGGTGCTGCTCTCCGGCTTCCTGGAGCCGGTGCTCTACCTCTTCTCGATCGGGGTCGGGGTGGGCGCGCTGGTCGGTGACCTCACCCTGCCGACTGGGCAGGTGGTGTCGTACGCGGCGTTCGTGGCCCCGGCGATGCTGGCCTCGTCGGCGATGAGCGGCGCGCTCGCCGAGACCACCTTCAACTTCTTCGGGAAGATGAAGTACATGAAGCTGTACGACGGGGTCATCGCGACCCCGGTGCAGCCGTTCGAGATCGCCCTCGGCGAGCTGGGCTGGGCGATGATCCGGGGCAGCCTCTACTCGGCCGCCTTCCTGGTGATCATGGTGGTGATGGACCTGACCACCGCGGCACGTGGCGCCGTCGCGTTCCCGGCCGCGGTGCTGGTCGGCTTCGCGTTCGGCGCGCTCGGCATGACCGTCTCCACCCTCATGCGCAGCTGGCAGGACTTCGACCTGATGGGGTCGGCCCAGTTCACCCTCTTCCTCTTCTCCGGCACCTTCGTCCCGGCCGAGGCGTATCCGGCCGTGCTGCGGTGGGTGGTCGAGCTGAGCCCGCTCTACCGGTCGGTGCACCTGATCCGCGGGATCTCGGTGGGGGCGTCCGGCTGGTCGTGGCTGTTGGACGTGGCCTATCTGGTGGCGCTGACCGGCGGGATGTTGGCGCTGGCGTCCCGACGGATGGGGCGGTTGCTCTACAAGTAGGTGGTTAACCGCCCGCTCCCGCTGGGCATGTCGAGAGGACAATTTCGACGACGAGGGAGTGGCGATGGCCTCCGACGAGTCTTCCGCCCGCAGCCGGCGCGACCGCGACGATTCCGGCGCCGCGACCGGGGCCCGCAGCGGCGCCGCCGGCCTCGCCGGCCGGGACCGCTCCGGGCCGGTCGGCCCGGGCGACGGGCCGGAGAGCCCGCTGCAGCTGCCGGGCACCGGTTGGACAGCGGCGCTGAAGCGTACGGTCCGGGAGTTCCAGGAGGACAACCTGACCGACTGGGCTGCCGCACTCACCTACTACGGGGTGCTGTCGATCTTCCCGGGCATGCTGGTCCTCATCTCCGTCCTGGGCCTACTCGGCAACGGTGCCACCGAAGGCGTCAAGGACACCATCAACCAGGCGGTGCCGGAGCAGAACATCCGCGAGATCATCGAGAAGGCGATCGAGCAGGCGGGCACCTCCGGGGGCCTGGCGAGCATCGCCGCCATCATCGGCCTGCTGGCCGCCTTCTGGTCCGCCTCCGGGTACGTCGCCGCGTTCATGCGGGCCTCGAACAGCATCTACGACGTGCCGGAGGGGCGGCCGATCTGGAAGACGCTCCCGATCCGGCTCGGCGTCACCGCCGTGATCGGGTTGATGCTGCTGGCCAGCGCCGTGATCGTGGTGTTCACCGGCGGCCTCGCCGAGCAGGCGGGCAGCGCGCTCGGGGTCGGCTCGACCGCGGTGACGGTGTGGAACGTCGTCAAGTGGCCGGTGCTGCTGGTGCTGGTCAGTCTGATCTTCGCGATCCTCTACTGGGCCTCGCCGAACGCCCGGCAGGGCGGCTTCCGCTGGGTCAGCCCCGGCGGCCTGCTGGCCGTGGTGATCTGGGTGGTGATCTCCGGCCTCTTCGCCCTCTACGTCAGCAACTTCGCCTCGTACAACAAGACCTACGGGGCCGTCGCCGGCGTGATCATCTTCCTGGTCTGGCTCTGGCTGAGCAACCTCGCCATCCTGCTCGGTGCGGAGTTCGACGCCGAGCTGGAGCGCAGCCGCGCCATCGAGGCGGGGCACTCGCCCGAGGAGGAGCCGTACGTCGAGCTGCGCGACGACCGCAAGCTGAAGAAGAAGCACAACGCCGCCACCCGCCGCTGAGCGGTGCGTCGCCTCCGCCCCGTCGCGTCCGCGCGACGGGGCGGAGTCCTTTTCTTGATCCACTCCGTGCTTTTGCTCAGATGGACAAAAGTTTGGACTGGATGTGCCGAAGCTATGGACACGTCGCCCCGAAGGCTCCTACTGTGTCGGACACGACACATCGCCGTTGCGTCGATGTGAACGACTCCGATGCGGAGGTGAGTCCCGGTGCGGACGGTGGACCCCCTGCACGTACAGCTACTCCGAACGCTCCGGGACGAGGGGGCGGTGTCCCGGGCCGAACTCGGCGACCGGTTGCAGATGCCGCGCCCCCGCCTCCTCACCGAGCTGGACCGGCTGGTCGGCCTCGGCTACGTCGCCGAGGCGGGGCTGGCCGCGTCCCGCGGCGGCCGACGCTCCACCCTGGTCGAACTCAGCCCGCACCTGCGCTTCGCCGCCGTCGACCTGGGCGCCAGCTCGATCGACGTCGAGGTGGTGAACGGCCGGCTGGAGCCGGTGGCGGCCTACACCGAGCAGGCCGACATCCGCTCGGGCCCGAAGGTGACCCTGCAACGGGTCAACGAGCTGCTGCACAAGGCCAAGGTGGACGGGGCGTACGAGCGGCTCGACGCGGTCGGCATCGGCGTGCCCGGTCCGGTGAGCTTCCGGGACGGGGTGCCGGTCTCGCCGCCGATCATGCCCGGCTGGGACCGGTTCCCGGTCCGGGAGCTGCTGACCCGGGAGCACGGCTGCCCGGCGGTGGTGGACAACGACGTGAACATCATGGCCATCGGTGAGCGGCACGGTGGCGTCGCCCACTCGGTGGACGACTTCCTCTTCATCAAGATCGGCACCGGCATCGGCTGCGGCATCTACCTCAACGGCGAGGTCTACCGGGGCACCGACGGGTGTGCCGGCGACATCGGCCACATCCAGGTCGACCCGAACGGTCCGATGTGCTCCTGCGGGAACCTCGGCTGCCTGGAGGCGGTGTTCAGCGGCGCCGCGCTGGCCCGGGAGGCCACCGCGGCGGCCCGCGCCGGGCTCTCCCCGGCGCTCGCCGAGCGGCTGGACGCCCGGGGCACGGTGACCGCGCTGGACGTGGCGCAGGGGGCGGCCGAGGGGGACGTCAGCTGCATCCAGCTCATCCGCGACGGCGGCCGCCGGGTCGGCAGCGTGCTGGCCGGGCTGGTCAGCTTCACCAACCCGTCGATGATCGTGATCGGCGGTGGGCTCGCCCAGCTCGGTCACATCCTGCTCGCCGAGATCCGCAGCGTGGTCTACCGCCGGTCGCTGCCGCTGGCCACCGGCAACCTGCCGGTCGTCCTCTCCGAGTTGGGCCCGCGCGCCGGGGTCGCCGGCGCCGCCGTGCTCGCCAGCGACCTGGCCTTCGGAGAAGCGGCATGAGCGCCGCCGACGCGGACCCGGTCCGCGAAGGGGGACCGGCCGGCCCGGGACCGACCGACCGCAGCGAGGAGGCCGACGTGACGAACGCACCACTGGTGGAGGCCCCGGCCGACACCGTCGCGGGCGAGATGGTCCTGCGCCTGACCGACGTGGTCAAGACCTTCCCCGGGGTACGCGCGCTGGACGGGGTGCAGCTCGAGGTGCGGGCCGGCGAGGTGCACTGCCTGCTCGGGCAGAACGGCGCCGGCAAGTCCACCCTGATCAAGGTGCTCGCCGGGGTGCACCGGCCGGACTCGGGCGAGGTCGAGTGGCGCGGCGAGCCGGCGGCCTTCGCCAACCCGCAGGCCGCGATGCGGGCCGGGATCGCCACCATCTACCAGGAACTCGACCTGGTCGAGGACCTGTCGGTGGCGGAGAACGCCTTCCTCGGCCACGAGCCGCGCCGGCTCGGCTTCGTCCGGCGCGGGCACATGGCCCGGCGTACCCGGCAGATCCTGGCCCGGCTCGGCCACCCGGAGATCCCGCCCGGCCGGCTGGTCCGTCACCTGCCGGCCGCCGGCAAGCAGATCGTCAGCATGGCCCGGGCGCTCTCCCACGAGGCCCGACTGATCATCATGGACGAGCCGAGCGCCGTGCTCGCCCACGACGAGGTGGGCAACCTGTTCCGGATCATCCGGGAGCTCAGCGCGCAGGGCATCGCGGTCATCTACATCTCGCACCGGTTGGAGGAGATCCGCGAGATCGGCGACCGGGTGACCGTACTCAAGGACGGCCGGACCACCGCGGCGAACCTGCCGGCCCGCGAGACGCCGACCCGCGACCTGGTCTCCCGGATGACCGGGCGGACCATCGAGTACGTCTTTCCGGAGCGCCCCGTCGACGACTCCGCCGGCGCGGAGCTGCTGTCGGTCGACGGGCTGACCCGGCACGGCGAGTTCGCCGACGTGTCGCTGGCCGTGCGGGCCGGGGAGATCGTCGGCATCGCCGGCCTGGTCGGCTCCGGCCGGTCCGAACTGTTGGAGACCATCTACGGCGCCCGCCGCGCACAGGCCGGCACGGTCCGGATGGACGGGCGGGCGTTGCGCCCGGGCAACGTCGGCGCGGCGGTGCGGGCCGGCATGGGCATGGCCCCGGAGGAGCGCAAGAGCCAGGCGCTGCTGCTCGGCGAGCCGATCTACCGCAACGTCACCCTGGCCACCTTCGGCCGGTATGCCCGCCTCGGGTTCACCGACGCCGGACGGGAACGGGCCGAGGCGGACCGGATCGCCGCGTCTCTGGAGCTGCGCCCCCGGGACGTACGCCGGCCGGTGCGGACGCTTTCCGGCGGCAACCAGCAGAAGGTGGTGGTCGGCCGGTGGCTGCTCGGGGACACCCGGCTGCTGCTGCTCGACGAACCGACCCGGGGCGTGGACGTGGGCGCCCGGGCCGAGCTGTACCAGGTCATCCGGGAACTCGCCGCGCGGGGCGTCGGGGTGCTGCTGGTCTCCAGCGAGGTGCCCGAGGTGCTCGGCCTGGCCGACCGGGTGCTGGTGATGCGGGAGGGCCGGCTGGTTCGCGAGGCCCCGGCCGGCGAACTGGACGAGAACACCGTGCTCGACCTCGTCATGGCGGGGTCCCTCATGGAAGGCGCGCCGGCATGACCGAGCGAGGCGCCCAGATCGACGCGTGGATGGAGGCGGCATGAGCGAGATGACACCCACCGCGGCGCCGGACCGGGCGGCGGGGCTGCCGGCCCAGTCGCCGCCGGTCGACCCGGCGGAGACGGCGAAGGCCGACCCGCGGGCCCGGCTCTCCTGGTGGCGTGGCGACGGCGGGGAGGGTGCCCGACGCAACCTCGGCCTGCTGGCGACCCTGGTGGTGCTGGTCGTCATCGGCATCCTCACCCGGCCCGACCTCTACGGCGACGCGAACTGGGTGTGGGGCAACACGCTGACCATCCTCAAGCTCGCCTCGGTGGTCGGGGTGGTCACCGTCGGGATGACCTTCGTGATCATCGGTGGCGGCATCGACCTGTCGGTCGGCGCGATCGTCGCGCTCGCCGGGGTGTGGTCCACCACGGTGGCCACCCAGAGCTACGGCGCCGGCGGCATGATCTTCAGCGCGCTCACCGTCGGCCTGGCCGTCGGCGTGGTGAACGGGCTGCTCATCTCGTACGGGCGGCTGGTGCCGTTCATCGCCACGCTGGCCATGCTGGTCGCCGCCCGCGGCCTGGCCGCCGAGATCTCCGACAAGCAGACCCAGGTCTCGGACAACTCCTTCATCAACGGCATCGCCAGCACGGACCTGCTCGGCATCCCGCTGCTGGTCTACATCCTGATCGCGGTGGTGGCCGCCGGGTGGGTGCTGCTCAACCGGACCACGTTCGGCCGCCGTACCGTCGCGGTCGGCGGCAACCCGGAGGCGGCCCGGCTCGCCGGCATCAACGTCAAGCGACACACCCTGATGCTCTACGCGCTCTCCGGCCTCTGCTGCGGCATCGCCGCGATCATGCTGACCGCGCAGGCCACCTCCGCCCAGGCGGCGATGGCCAACCTCTACGAGCTGGACGCGATCGCCGCCGCGATCATCGGCGGCACGCTGCTCAGCGGCGGGCGGGGCACCATCATCGGTTCCCTGCTCGGCGTGATCATCTTCTCCACCATCACCAACCTGTTCGCCATCAACAACCTCTCCGCCGAGGCCCAGAACATGGTCAAGGGCGGCATCATCGTCGCCGCCGTCCTGGTCCAGCAGGTCCAGTTCGGCAGCCTCACCCAGTTCCTCCGCCGGAACCGGGCCACCACCACCTGATCCGATCGAAACACCGGCGGCCACCTCGACAGCGACGGTGGCCGGGACCAGCACACCCTTTTTCACCCCACCACCTCATTCAGGAGGCCGTCATGACAACGCAGGGTCGCGACCTGTCGCGCCGCCGGCTGCTCTTCGGCGGGGCCGCGCTCTCCGCCGGCGTAGTGCTCGCCGGTTGCACCAGCAACGAGCAGGCTCCCACCGCCGCCCAGACGAAGGCCGCCGCGACCGGCGGCAACAACGAACCCGGCAAGAAGGTGACCATCGGCTTCTCCGCCCCGGCCGCCGACCACGGCTGGATCGCCGCCATCACCAACAACGCCAAGGCGCAGGCCGCGGCGTACTCCGACGTGGAGCTCAAGAGCGTGGAGGCCGGCGCGGACGCGGCGGCCCAGCGCGCGGCGCTGTCCACCCTGATCTCCCAGAAGCCGGACGTGATCGTGCTGCTGCCGCACGACGGCAAGGAGCTCAACGCGTTCGGCCTGGAGGCGATGAAGGCCGGCATCCCGGTGGTCAACCTGGACCGGGCCTTCCCGGACGCGCGGGCCTACCGGCTCCAGATCAAGGGCGACAACTACGGCATGGGGGTGGCCGCCGCCACCTACATCGCCGAGCAGCTCAAGGCCAAGGGCGTCAGCAACCCGGTCATCGGTGAGATCCCCGGCATCGACTCGCTGGAGCT
The DNA here is from genome assembly GCF_042871425.1 of Micromonospora sp. NPDC005806. NCBI lineage: Bacteria > Bacillati > Actinomycetota > Actinomycetes > Micromonosporales > Micromonosporaceae > Micromonospora > Micromonospora sp. NPDC005806. Next base: position 26,734 of record NZ_JBIAIL010000043.1, read on the forward strand.
GACCCAGGAACGGTCCAAGGGCTTCGCCGACACCCTGGCGTCGTTGGGCCTCAAGGTGGCCAACCGCCGCCCGGCCGAGTTCACCGCCGACTCGGGCCAGCAGGCCGCCACCGGCCTCTTCCAGGCGCTGCCCAAGATCGACGCGCTCTGGAACCACGACGACGACCAGGGCATCGGTGTCCTCGCCGCGGTCAACCAGGCCAACCGCAAGGAGTTCTTCATGGTCGGCGGCGCCGGCTCGAAGAAGGCCATGGAGGACATCCAGGCCGACAACACCGTCCTGAAGGCGACCGTCACCTACAGCCCGTCGATGGCCTCCTCGGCCATCTCGCTGGCCCGGCTCATCGGCCAGAGCAAGGGCATGTCCGACCTGGTGGAGCTCCAGGTTCCGAAGGAGATCGTGCTCGCCTCCGAGACGATCACCAAGGAGAACGTGAGCAACTACCTGAAGCTCGGGTTCTGACACACGGGGGGAGACCCAGCTTGTCCACTCACGACAGACTGTTGCGGGTCGGCATGGTCGGCTACGCGTTCATGGGCGCCGCGCATTCCCAGGCGTGGCGCACCGTGAACCGCGTGTACGACCTGCCGGCGCGGGTGCGGATGTCGCTCATCTGCGGCCGGGACGAACCGAAGGTGGCCGCGGCCGCCGACCGGCTCGGCTGGGACGGGCACACCACGGACTGGCGACGGCTGGTCGAGTCCGACGGCATCGACGTGGTCGACATCTGCACACCGGGCGACAGTCACTGCGAGATCGCCATCGCCGCGCTGGCCGCCGGCAAGCACGTGCTCTGCGAGAAGCCGCTGGCCAACACCGTCGAGGAGGCCCGGCAGATGACCGCCGCCGCCGCCCAGGCCCGGTCCGCCGGGGTACGGGCGATGTGCGGCTTCAACTATCGCCGGGTGCCCGCGGTGACCATGATGCGGCAGTTCGTCGCCGACGGGCGGCTGGGGGAGATCCGGCACGTCCGTGCCGTCTACCTTCAGGACTGGATCGTGGACCCGCAGTTCCCCCTGGTCTGGCGGTTGCAGAAGGACAGGGCGGGCTCCGGCGCGCTCGGCGACATCGGCGCGCACATCATCGATCTCACCCAGTACGTCACCGGGCAGCGGATCACCGGGGTCAGCGCGGCGACCGAAACCTTCGTCAAGGAGCGGCCGTTGCCGGCCGGGTCGAGCGGCCTGGCCGCGCAGGCCGACGGCAACGGCCAGGCGATGGGCCAGGTCACCGTGGACGACGCAGCGGTCTTCGTGGCCCGGCTCGACGGGGGTGCGCTCGCCACGTACGAGGCGAGCCGGTTCGCCACCGGCCGCAAGAACGCGCTCCGGGTCGAGATCAACGGGTCCCTCGGCACCGTGGTGTTCGACCTGGAACGCCTCAACGAGCTGGAGTTCTACGACGCCACCCGACCGGCGGCCGAGCAGGGCTTCACCCGGATCCTGGTGACCGAGGGGGAACACCCCTACATGTCGGCCTGGTGGCCGCCCGGCCACATCATCGGCTACGAGCACTCCTTCACCCACCAGATGCGCGACTTCGTCGAGGCGGTCGCCACCGGCACCGACCCGACGCCGTCGTTCGCCGACGCCTTGCAGGTCCAGCTCGTGCTCGACGCGGTGACCCGCTCGGCAGAGCTGGCCGCCTGGACGGAGGTGGAGCCCGCGCTGGCCGAACTGGCCGCCTGATCCGACGCGGCGCCGCCCGGCGCCGCCCGACGAGGCTTTCCGGAGCCGACCGGCGAGGGCCGCCGTGGTTGCGCCCCACGGCGGGAACGAGGTCGACCCCGGGGAGCGTGCCACCGGAAACGTCCGGCGGCACGACCAGCACGGCCGTCCGGTGCGGCCGGACCGGGATTCCCCGGCCGCACCGGCGACCGGCCCGACGACGGGGAGGAAAAACGATGCGTACGGGTGTCTGGCTGGTGGGAGCGCGCGGCTCGGTCGCGACCACCAGCATCGTCGGGGCGCTGGCCCTGCGGGCCGGGCTCACCCGCCCGACCGGCTGCGTCACCGAGCTGCCCGAGCTGCGGGGCCCGGCCCTGCCGGCCTTCGCCGACCTCGTGTTCGGCGGCCACGACGTGGTCGCCACGCCGCTGACCAAACGGGCCGAGGCGCTCGCCGCCGCCGGGGTGCTGCCCGGCCGGCTGGTCGACGCCCTCACCGGGGACCTGGCCGGCGTCGAGGAGGCGCTGCGCCCCGCCCCGACCGGCGGCACCGAGGCCGAGCGGGTCGCCGCCGTGGTCCGCGACCTGACCGACTTCCGGGACCGGCACGCGCTCGACCGGGTGGTGGTGGTCAACGTCTCCGCCACCGAACCGATCGCCGCCGCACACCCGGCCCACCACGACCTCGCCGCGCTGCGGGAAGCGCTGGCCGGCCCCGCCGAGGTGCTGCCCTCCAGCTCGCGGTACGCGTACGCGGCCTTCACCGCGGGCTGCCCGTACGTCGACTTCACACCGTCCACCGGGGCCCGGCTGCCGGCATTGGCCGAGCTGGCCGCCGAGCGTGGCCTGCCGTACGCCGGCAACGACGGCAAGACCGGGGAGACCCTGGTCAAGTCGGTGCTCGCGCCGATGTTCGCGATGCGGCACCTGGCCGTGCGCTCCTGGTCCGGGGTGAACCTGCTCGGCGGCGGGGACGGCGCCACGCTCGCCGAGCCGGCCGCCAACGCGGCCAAGGTGGCCAGCAAGCAGCGGGTGCTCGGGGAGACCCTCGGCTACGTCCCGCAGGGCGACACCCGGATCGACCAGGTGGAGGAGCTGGGCGACTTCAAGACCGCCTGGGACCTGATCACCTTCGCCGGCTTCCTCGGCACCGGGATGCGGATGGAGTTCACCTGGCACGGCTGCGACTCGGCGCTGGCCGCCCCGCTGGTGCTGGACCTGGCCCGGCTCACCGCCGCCGCGCACGCCGTCGGGCGGACCGGGCCGCTGACCGAGCTGGCCTTCTTCTTCAAGGACGGGATCGACGCGCCCACCCACGCGCTGGCCGAACAGTGGACCCTGCTCCGCGAGTTCGTCGCCGGGCTGCACGCCGGGTCGGGCCGATGACCCGCCTGGCCGACCTCGCCGAACTGGTCCGGGCGCCCGCCGCGCTCTCCGTACCGGGAGACGTGCTGGCCGGCGCGGCGGCGGCCGGCGCGCTGGGCCGGCGTACGCCCGCGCTGGCCGGGGCGTCGGTGCTGCTCTACTGGGCCGGCATGGCCGGCAACGACTGGGCCGACCGGAGGCTCGACGCCGTCGAGCGTCCCGAGCGGCCGATCCCGTCCGGCCGGGTCCACCCGGCCGCCGCGTTCGGCGTCGCCGCCGGCCTGACCGCCGCGGGGCTCGCCCTCGCCACCGCCGCCGGAGGGCGCCGGGCCGCCACCGTGGCGGTCCCGCTGGCCGCCGCGATCTGGGGGTACGACCTGGTCGCCAAGAACACCGCCGCCGGTCCCGCCGTGATGGCCGCCTGCCGGGGCCTCGACGTGCTGCTCGGCGCGACCACCGCCGGGCCGGCGCCGCGCCGATCCGGCGCGTCCCGTCCGTCCGGGCGCCGGGGCTTCTCGGCGGCCGCCGGACCGGTCAGCTCCTCGGTCGGGCTGGTCCGGGCGCTGCCGGCGGCGCTGACCGTGGCTGCGCACACCTGGACCGTCACCGCGCTCTCCCGGCGCGAGGTCTCCGGCGCGGACCGGCGGCTGCCGCAGGCCACCCTGGCCGGCACCGCCCTGGTCGCGGCCACCGCGCTGGGCCGCGCCGACCCGGTGCCGGTGGCGCTGGCCGCCGGCTACGCCACCCGCTACGGGGCCGCGCAGGCCCGGGTGCTGGCCGACCCGTCGCCGCCCCGGGTGCGCGCCGCCGTCGGCGCGGGCATCACCGGGCTGCCCGCGTTGCAGGGCGCGCTGACCGCCCGGGCCGGCGCCCGGCTGCTCGGCCTCGCCGTCGCCGCCGCCGCGCCGCTCGGGCGCCGCCTGGCCCGACTGATCTCGCCGACATGACCGCCCAGGCGGCGGCCCTGCGCTTCGGGTACGGGACCAACGGGTTCGCCAATCACCGGCTCGACGACGCGCTCGCCGTCCTCGCCGACCTCGGCTACCAGGGAGTCGCGCTCACCCTGGACCACGACCACCTGAACCCGTTCACGCCCGGGCTGGCCGGGCGGGTGACCGCCGTCGCCCGCCGGTTGAACGCGCTCGGTCTGGCCGTGGTGGTCGAGACCGGGGCCCGCTACCTGCTCGACCCGTGGCACAAGCACGCGCCGACGCTGCTGCACGACGACCCGACGCTGCGGATCGAGTTCCTCCGCCGGGCCGCGCGGATCGGCGCGGACCTGGGCGCGGAGGCGGTCTCCTGCTGGGCCGGCGTACGCCCGCCCGAGGTGCCGGAGCCCGTCGCCTGGGACCGGCTGGTCGCCGGCTGCGCCACGGTCTGCGCCGAGGCCGAGGCGGCCGGCGTGCCACTCGGCTTCGAGCCGGAGCCGGGCATGCTGGTCGAGGACATCGCCGGCTGGCAGCGGCTGCGGGACGCGCTCGGCGCGCCGCCCGGGTTTGGCATCACCCTCGACATCGGACACTGCCGCTGCCTGGAGCCGGCGCCGGTGCCCGACTGCGTGGCGGCGGTCGCCGACCACCTGGTCAACGTGCAGATCGACGACATGCGCCGGGGTGTGCACGAGCACCTGGAGTTCGGCAACGGCGAGATCGACTTCCCGCCGGTGCTGCGCGCCCTCGCTGACGCTGGCTACCGCGGCCTGGTGGCGGTGGAGCTGCCCCGGCACTCGCACGCCGCGCCGGCCGTGGCCGCCCGGTCGATCGAGTTCCTGCAGACCGCCGCCCGGACCGCCGGTCGCGCGGTCGCCGCGACAGCCGCGGCGGGTGCCGTCGGCGCGGCGGTCGGCACCGCTCCGGGCGCCGGCGGGAGCGATCAGCACGAGACCAACGACTCGGCCCCTTTGCTCTGCTGCGGCGGAGGCAACACTTCCGGACCGGCGGTGTTGCGTGGGGGGCAGCAGAGCAAAGGCGGTGGCTGACCACCTGCCACCCGGCTCAGAGGGGAGACCGCATGACACCCGACCGACTGCGCGCCGCGCTGCGGGGCGTACCCGATCCGCAGTGGCTGGACGCCGCCCTGCGCCGCGTCGCGACCGAACCCACGGCGATCCCGCGGCTCTTCGCCACCGCCGCCCGGCGGTGCGGTCGGGCGCCGCTGCCCGACGCGCCCGGCTGGACGGCCGACGACGCCGCCCGGGCGCTGCTGCTCACCGCCCTGCCCGCCGACCACGCGAAGGTGGCCGACTCCCTCTACCGGCACGGCGACGCCGCCGAGAAGCGGGCCGTGCTCCGCGCGCTGCCGCTGCTGCCGATCGGGGCCGAGTGCGTCCCGCTGCTGCACGACGCGATCCGCACCAACGACACCCGGCTGGTCGCCGCCGCGCTCGGCCTGTACGCCCGGCACCTGGAACAGGCGGCCTGGCGGCAGGCCGTACTCAAGTGCGTCTTCACCGGCGTACCGCTGGCCGTCGTCGACGACCTGAACGGCCGGGCGGACGGCGAGCTGGGGGCGATGCTGGCCGGACTCGCCGCCGAACGGCACGCGGCCGGCCGGACCATGCCCGCCGACGCCACCGACCTGCTGGACCGGCTCGGCGCCGGCTCGCACCCCACCACCGCCAGGGAGGCGTGATGCGCATCTTCGACCCGCACATCCACATGACCTCACGGACCACCGACGACTACGAGCGGATGGCCGCCGCCGGGGTACGCGCGGTGGTGGAGCCGGCGTTCTGGCTCGGCCAGCCGCGCACCAGCGTCGACTCGTTCGTCGACTACTTCGACTCGCTGGTCGGCTGGGAGCCGTTCCGGGCCGGGCAGTTCGGCGTCCGGCACCACGCCACCGTCGCGCTGAACCCGAAGGAGGCCAACGACCTGCGCTGCCGCCCGGTGCTCGACCTGCTGCCGCGCTACCTGGACAAGGACGGCGTGGTCGCGGTCGGCGAGATCGGCTACGACTCGATGACGCCGGCCGAGGACGCCGCGTTCGCCGGGCAGCTCGCGCTGGCCGTCGCGCACGACCTGCCCGCCCTGGTGCACACCCCGCACCGGGACAAGGCCTGGGGTGTCGAGCGCACCCTGGCGGTGGTCGCCGAGTCCGGCATCGAACCCGGCCGGGTGCTGGTCGACCACCTCAACGAGGTCACCGTGAAGCTGGTCCGGGACACCGGCTGCTGGCTGGGTTTCTCCATCTACCCGGAGACGAAGATGTCCCCGCCGCGGATGGTCGAGCTGCTGAAGACGTACGGGACCGAGCGGATGCTGGTCAACTCGGCCGCCGACTGGGGGCGCTCCGACCCGCTGCTCACCCGGGCCACCGGCGAGGCGATGCTGCTCGCCGGATTCACCGAGGACGACGTCGACCGGGTGCTCTGGCGCAACCCGGTGGAGTTCTACGGCCAGTCCGGCCGGCTGGACCTCACCGACCTGGACGCCCTCGCCCCCACCTTCGCCGGCAACTCCATCCTGCGCGGGGGCGAGTGATGCGGTTCCGGCATGCCGACGGCAGCACCGTCCACCTCGGCTACTGCACCAACGTCCACCCGGCCGAGGACCTGGCCGGCGTCCTCGCCCAGCTCGACACGTACGCGGTCGGCGTCCGGCGGGCGCTCGGCGCCGACCTGCTCGGGCTGGGGCTCTGGCTGGCCGCCCCGGTCGCCGCCGAACTGGCCGCCGACCCGGGGGCCCGCCGCCGGCTCCGGCACGAGCTGACCGTACGCGGGCTCGAGGTGGTCACCCTCAACGGCTTCCCGTACGCGGCCTTCCAGGCGCCGGTGGTGAAGGGTGCCGTGTACCACCCGGACTGGACCACCCCGGAGCGGCTCGGGTACACCCTCCACCTGGCCCGGGTGCTGGCCGACCTGCTCCCCGACGACGCGGCCCGGGGCTCGGTGTCCACCCTGCCGCTGGCCTGGCGTACGCCGTGGGACGCGGACCGGGCCGACGCCGCCCGCCGCCGCCTCGACGAACTGGCCGCCGGGCTCGCCGCGGTGGAACGGGAGACCGGCCGGACCGTCCGAGTCGGTTTCGAACCGGAACCGGGCTGCCTGGTGGAGTCCACGGGACAGGCGCGCGAGGTATTGTCAGCCATGGATACCGACCGGCTCGGGATCTGCCTGGACCTGGCGCACCTCGCCTGTGCCTGGGAGGAGCCGGTGGAGGCGCTGGGCCGGCTGCGGGCCGCCGGGCTGCCCGTGGTCAAGGTGCAGGTCTCCGCCGCCGTCGAGGCGACCGACCCGGCCGGCTCGGCCGAGGCGCTGCGCCGCTGGGTCGAGCCGCGCTTCCTGCACCAGACCCGGGCGGCCGGCTGCGCCGGCGCCGCCGACCCGGCCGACCCGGCGTACGCCGCCGACGACCTGGACGCCGCCCTCGACGCGCGGCTGCCCGGGGCGTGGCGGGTGCACTACCACGTGCCACTGCACGCGCCGCCCGAGCCGCCGCTGCGCTCCACGATGCCGGTGCTGCGGGACGCCCTCGCCGCGCTCTACGCCGGACCGGTCGCCGGCTGCGACCACCTCGACGTCGAGACGTACACCTGGGGGGTGCTGCCGGAGGCGCGGCGGCCGCGCACCGACGCGGAGTTGGCCGCCGGCATCGCCGCCGAGCTGGCCGTCGTCCGCGACGAGCTGGCCGGACTCGGGCTGGCCACGCCCGCGGGGGTGGCGCGATGAGCCAGCGACTGGTGGTCATCGACGTGGTGGGGCTGACCCCGCGGCTGCTGGCGCACATGCCCCGGCTGCGCGCGGTGGCCGAGGCCGGTTTCCAAGCCGAGCTCGGCACCGTGCTGCCCGCGGTCACCTGCTCGGTGCAGTCCACCTTCCTCACCGGCGAACCGCCGTCGGGCCACGGCATCGTCGGCAACGGCTGGTACTTCCGCGACCTCGGCGAGGTGCTGCTCTGGCGGCAGCACAACGCGCTGGTCGGCGGGGAGAAGGTGTGGCAGGCGGCCCGCCGGGTCGAGCCCGGCTACCGGGTGGCCAACGTCTGCTGGTGGTACGCGATGGGCGCCGACGTGGACTGGACGGCCACCCCGCGCCCGGTCTACCACGCGGACGGGCGCAAGGAGCCGGACTGCTGGACCGATCCGCCGGAGCTGCACGACGTGCTCACCGGTGCGCTCGGCACCTTCCCGCTCTTCACCTACTGGGGGCCGGGCGCCGGGCTGCCCTCGTCCCGGTGGATCTGCCGGGCGGCCGAGCGGATCCTCGCCGACCACGCCCCCGACCTGACCCTGGTCTACGTACCGCACCTCGACTACGACCTGCAACGCTTCGGGCCGTCCTCGCCGCAGGCCGCCGCCGCGGCGGCCGAGCTGGACGCGGTGCTCGCGCCGCTGCTCGACGCCGCCCGCGAGCGGGACGCCACCGTGGTGGCGCTCTCCGAGTACGGCATCACCGACGTCTCCCGCCCGGTCGACGTCAACCGGCTGCTGCGCGCCGAGGGACTGCTGCGGGTGTACACCCAGGCCGGGATGGAGTACCTGGACCCGTGGACGTCCCGGGCCTTCGCGGTCGCCGACCACCAGGTGGCGCACGTCTACGTCAAGGACCCGGCCGACGTGCCGGCGGTGGCGAAGCTCTGCGCCGCCCTGCCCGGGGTGGCCGAGGTGCTGGACGTGGCCGGCCAGGCCGGGTACGGCCTGGACCATCCCCGCTCCGGTGAGCTGGTGCTGGTGGCCGAGCCGGACGCGTGGTTCACCTACTACTACTGGCTCGACGACGCCCGCGCGCCCGACTTCGCCCGCTTGGTGGAGATCCACCGCAAGCCCGGTTACGACCCGGCCGAGCTGTTCTTCGACCCGGCCGCCCCGGGCGCGGCGAAGCGCCGGGCGGCGGTGGCGCTGGCCCGCAAGAAGCTCGGGATGCGCTACCTGATGAGCGTGGTCGGGCTGGACGCCGGGGCGCGGGCCGTCCGCGGCTCGCACGGCCGGCTGCCCGCCGATCCGGCCGACGGGCCGGTGCTGCTCTGCTCCGACCCCGCCGCGGCCCGGGACCGGGTCGCCGCGACCGACGTGAAGGCCCTGCTGCTGCAGCTCGCCGGACTGGCCCGGGAGGCGCCGTGACCCTTGCCGTCGCACCGACCGACCCGGCCCTGCTGCGGGGCCGCTTCGACGCCGCGCTCGCCGCGTTCCTGCACGGGCAGCTGGGTCGGTCGGACGACGGTACGGGGGCCGTGTACGCCGCGCTGCGCCGGTTCGTGCTGGCCGGTGGCAAGCGGCTGCGGCCCCTGTTCTGCTACTGGGGATGGCGCGGCTTCGGTGGCCCGGACGGGCAGCCGATCGTGGTCGCGGCGGCCGCGCTGGAGCTCTTCCACGCCTTCGCCCTGATCCACGACGACATCCTGGACCGCAGCGACGTGCGGCGCGGCCGCCCCTCGATGCACCGGGTCTTCGCCGACCTGCACGCCCGCTCCGGCTGGCGCGGCGACCCCGAGGCGTACGGCCGGGACGCGGCGTTGCTCTGCGGCGACCTCTGCGCCGCCTGGTCCGGGGAGATGTTCCACGGCTGCGGGTTGGCACCCGCGCGGGTCCGCCGCGGCTTCGCCGTCTTCGCCCGGATGCGCGCGGAGGTGATCGCGGGGGAGTACCTGGACGTGGCCTCCGCCGCCGGCGACGGCTCGGTGGCCACCGCCCTCGCGGTGGTCCGGATGAAGACGGCCCGCTACACGGTGACCCGTCCGGTGCAGATCGGCGCCGCCCTGGCCGGCGCCGACGCCGGCACGGTGACGGCCCTGGCGGCGTTCGGCGACCCGCTCGGGGACGCCTTCCAGCTCCGCGACGACCTGCTCGGCGTCTTCGGCGACCCGGCGGTCACCGGCAAGTCGAACCTGGACGACCTGCGCGAGGGGAAGCCGACGGTGCTGATGGCGCTGGCCCGGGAGGCGGCCGACCCGGTCCGGGCGGCGCGGCTGCGGGCGCTGGTCGGCCGTCCCACCCTGGACGAGGCGGGCGCCGCCGAGATCCGCGGGATCGTCGAGGCGGTCGGGGCCCGCGCGGCGGTGGAGAGAATGATCCGCGCCCGCGCCGACGCCGCCCTGGCCGCGCTGGGGCGGCTGCCGCTGGCCGGGCCGGCGCGGGTCGCCCTGGCCGAGCTGGCGGGCCGCGCGGTCGACCGCACCCGATGACATCTTCCGTGCCGGGCCGGGCCCACCTAGAGTGAGGACGGCGACCGCGAGGTGGCCGGTGACCCGACGGGAGGCGCAACCCGTCGGGCCCAGGCGCGACCGCGCCCACCGGTGCTCCATCGGGTCGCCCGCACCCGGTCGCCCTCGCCCCGGTCGCTACGGAATCCCCCATCACGACAGGGGAGAAGGACAATGGCGCGACCCATCACGCTCTTCACCGGCCAGTGGGCCGATCTTCCGTTCGACGAGGTCTGCCGGCTCGCCGCCGAGTGGGGTTACGACGGCCTGGAGATCGCTTGCTGGGGCGACCACTTCGAGGTGGACAAGGCGCTCGCCGACGACTCGTACGTGGACCGGAAGCGGGCCACCCTCGCCAAGCACAACCTCCAGGTCTTCGCCATCTCCAACCACCTGGTCGGGCAGGCGGTCTGCGACCACCCCATCGACGAGCGGCACCAGGACATCCTCCCCGCCCGGATCTGGGGCGACGGGGAGCCGGAGGGCGTACGCCGCCGCGCCGCCGAGGAGATGAAGGACACCGCGCGGGCCGCGGCGAAGCTGGGCGTACGGACGGTGATCGGCTTCACCGGCTCGTCGATCTGGCACACCCTGGCGATGTTCCCACCGGTGCCGCCGGCCATGATCGAGCGCGGCTACCAGGACTTCGCCGACCGGTGGAACCCGATCCTCGACGTCTTCGACGAGGTGGGCGTGCGCTTCGCCCACGAGGTGCACCCGAGCGAGATCGCCTACGACTACTGGACCACCAAGCGGACCCTGGAGGCGATCGGCCACCGGCCCGCGTTCGGGCTGAACTGGGATCCGTCGCACTTCGTCTGGCAGGAGCTGGACCCGGTCAACTTCATCTTCGACTTCGCCGACCGCATCTACCACGTCGACTGCAAGGACGCGAAGGTGCGTACCGGCGACGGCCGGCGCGGGCGGCTCTCCTCCCACCTGCCCTGGGCGGACCTGCGCCGCGGCTGGGACTTCGTCTCCACCGGGCACGGCGACGTGCCGTGGGAGGACTGCTTCCGCGCGTTGAACGCGATCGGCTACGACGGCCCGATCTCCGTCGAGTGGGAGGACGCCGGCATGGACCGGCTGGTCGGGGCGCCCGAGGCGCTCCAGTTCGTCCGCCGGCTCGCCTTCGACGCCCCCGCCGCCGCCTTCGACGCCGCGTTCAGCAGCAACCGCGACTGACCCGTGTCGTGCCCCGGGGCCGGCCTCGCCGGCCCCGGGACCGACCCTCAGCAGGCCGCGAAGGCCTGGTCACTGACCAGGCGCGCCGCGCCGACCAGGCCGGCCCGGTCGGCCAGGTCGGAGAGGACGATCGGCATGCTCCCGGTGGCCAGCGGGGTCGAACGCCGGTAGACCACGCCGCGGATCTCGGCGAGCAGGACCGGCCCGATGCCCGGGGCCGCGCCGCCGATGATCACGATGGCCGGGTTGACGAAGCTGACCAGGCCGACCAGCACCTGGCCGAGCCGGCGGGCGGCGTCCCGGACCAGGGTCTGCGCGGTCGGGTCCCCCTCGGTCGCCGCCCCGGCCACGTCGGCCATGGTCAGCGCGCCGTCCCCGGACAGCCGCGCGGCCAGCGCCGCCGAGCGCCCGCTCCGCGCCGCGCTCACCGCCTCCCGCACCAGGGCGGGATCTCCGCAGTACGCCTCGACGCAGCCGGTGTTGCCGCAGACGCAGCGCGGCCCGTCCTCGGTGAGCTGCAGGTGGCCGATGTCGCCGGCCCCGCTGGCCGCGCCCCGGTACAGCGCCCCGCCGAGCACCAGCCCGCAGCCGACCGCGCTGCCCAGCTTGACGTAGAGGAAGTCGTCGAACGGCCGGCCGGTGCCGGCGTGCCGCTCGCCGAGCGCCATCACGTTGGCGTCGTTGTCGACCTGCACCGGGCAGCCGAGCTCGGCGACGATGGTGTCGCGGACCGGGAACCCGTGCCAGCCGGGGAGGGCGGGCGGGGAGACCGGGGCGCCGTCCCGCACCGCGACCGGCGCCGGCAGCGCCACCCCGACCCCGGTCAGCCGGGCCAGCCCCGCCTCGGCGCGCAGCTTGCCCAGGAGCTCGATCGCGCGCCCCACGACCGCCTCCGGCCCGAGCCGTACGTCGACCGGCTCGCCGTGGTGGGCGAGCACGGTCAGCTCGCCGTCGGTGAGCGCCACATCGAGCCGCCCGTCGCCGACAACCACCGCGCCGAACCGGACCTGCCCGGCGATCCGGAGCAGGGACGACCGGCGACCGCCCCGGGATGCGGCCGGACCGGCGCTCTCCACCAGGCCCTGCGCGGTCAGCCGGTCCACCTCGGCGGTGAACCGGGCCCGGGGCAGGCCCAGGGCGTCGGCCAGCTCCACCCGCGAGCGCGGGCCGTCGTCGCGCAGCAGGCGGAGCAGCCGCGCCTGGTCCGCGTTCTCCGGTCCGACCATGGTCATCGCCATCACCTCTCCCCGAATCTGCCACACGAGTGTCACCACCGTGTGACGCGAGGGGGCCGCACCCGGTTTCGCCGGATGCGGCCCCCTGTGTGCTAGGGAATCGGGTCAGCCCCGCAGGCTCGCCATGTGCTGGTAGCTGATCTCCGCGTAGCGCAGCGACCGGCCCGGGTCGGCGCTGCCACCGGGCGCGGTGTCCTGCTCCCACATCGGGTTGTGGTAGCCCTTGGCGCCCATGTTGGCGAAGAAGTTGCCGTAGTCGATGTCGCCCTGGCCGAGCGGCACCATGTCGTACCCGTTGGTGGTGCTCGTGTTGATCTTGCCGTCCTTCGCGTGGAACAGCGGGAACCGGATCGGCTGGGCGGCGACCACGGCCAGCGGGTCGAAGATGCTGGTCTGGGTCACCCCGTCCGGGTCGGTGTAGCTACGGAACCGGTACCGCGCCACGTGCGCCCAGTAGATGTCCATCTCGAACCAGACCCACTCCGGGTTGGTCCGCGCGATGAAGTACTCCAGCTTCCGGACGCCGGAGGACCGGGTCGGCCGGCCCTGCGCGTCGAGCGGGCCGCTGTCGAGCAGGAAGTTGTACGCCGCGTCGTGGTTGTGCGTGTACAGCTTCAGGCCCCGGGCGGCGGCCATCTCGCCGAAGGTGTTCCACCGGTCGACGGCGGCGTCCCAGTCGGCCTTGTAGTTGCTGCCGGTCGGGTCGCTGCCGGTGCCGATGTGTGTCATGCCTAGGATCTCGGCGGTGTCCAGCGTCTGCTCGAACTGGGCGATGGTGGTCGGGGTGACCGTGCCCGGGACCGAGGCGTGCGAGCCGTTGGCGCGCAGCCCGTTGTCGTCGAGGATCTTGCGGATCTCCTGCGGGGTGATCTGCCGGCCGAGGATCGAGGTGTGCTGGGTGTACCCGGCGAACTCGACCTCCTGGTAGCCGATCTCGGCGAGCCGGCCGAGGACCCGCTCGAACCCGAACGGCACTCCGCTGCCGTCGTCGGCGGCGCCGATCCGGTCGCGGACGCTGTAGAGGATGATGCCCCGCTTGCCGGTGGGGACGAGCAGTCCGTTGCCGGCGAAGGCGGCCGACGGGGCGAGCCCGGCGGCGCCGACGGCGACGGCGCCCGCCGCCCCGGCGATGGTGCCGAGCATCCGGCGGCGGCTCATGCCGTGCGATGTGTCGTTCATGTCCTGACTGCCTTTCTCACGGTGCTGGTGGTGTGGGAGGAAGAAGGTGGGGTGGGGCCGCCGCGGCCACGGCGGCCCCACCCGGGCGTCACGGGGTGACGCCGATGCCCTGGCCGGTGAACTCGACCCAGTTGAGGTTGCCGAAGCCGCTGGTCGGGCCACCGGAGACGGTGGAGAAGACCAGGTAGAGCTTGTGCGTCCCGCCGGGGTCGGTGATCGGCACGGTGGTGCTGGTGAAGGCGTTGTTGCCGGAGGTGGCGTTGACCGTGGCCGTGGTCAGCAGCGGGCCGGTGGGGGAGTCCAGCCGGAGCTGGACGCCGAACCGGGGCTGCCCGGCGGTGGCGGCGCTGCCCCCGGAGGTCCGCAGCGTCACCGACTGCATGTTCTGCAGGTTCACGGTGTTGTTGATCGCGATCCAGTCACCGGGGTCGAGGCTGCCGCGCTGCTGCCCGCCGCCGGTGTCCGCGCTGGTGCCGACCGTGGTGCCGGACTCGCCGGTGGCGAACTCGACCTCCTGGCGCTTGGCCTGGATGATCTGCTGGTCCACCGTGGTCAGCGCCGGCTGCCCGTTGGCTCCCTTGTCGGTGTACGACGCGCTGACCACGCCGTAGATGTAGCCGCCGTGCGAGGCGTCGTCCGCATCCGTGGGCAGCACCCCGGAGCAGCCGAACTGGTTCGCCTCACCGTGGCCGTGGCTGTCGTGGCCGAGGACGAAGGTGACCTCTACCTTGCTGCAGTCGATCGGCCCGTCCTCCGGGTCGGTGACGGTCACCGTCCACGGGATGTCGTCGCCCCAGCTGAAGAAGCCGCCCTCGAGCGGGGTGTTGACGGTGACGGTCGGCGCGGTGTTGCCGACGGTGATGGTGGTGTTCGCCGACGCGGTCTTGCCGCTGGAGTCGGTCACCGTCAGCCGGGCGGTGTAGACGCCGTTGGTGGTGTAGGTGAACGACGGGTTCGGGTCGATCGAGTCGGTGGTGCCGTTGCCGTCGAAGTCCCAGGCGAACGAGATCGAGTCGGCCGGGTCCGGGTCCTTCGAGCCCTCGCTGGAGAAGGCGACGGTCAGCGGCGCCCGCCCGTTGGTCGGGGTCGCGTTCAGGACGGCCGTCGGCGCCCGCAGGCCCTTGACGTAGCTGAACTTCACCATCGCCGCGTCCGGGTTGATGTTGAAGAACCCGTCGCCGTACGTCAGCAGGTAGAAGTTGCCGTCCGCGCCCCAGCGCATGTCCATCGGGTTGTCGCAGAGGAACGGCTTCGCCGGGGTGGTGGGCGCCTGCCCGCAGTTCAACACGTTGTTGATCTTCAGGATGTCGCCCTTGTCGTCCAGCCGGATCTCCTTGAGGGTGTCCCGGGTGAACTCACCGAAGAAGATGGCGCCGTCGTAGTACTCGGGGAACTTCGTCTCCGACCTCAGCTCCGGGTCGTAGTCGTACTTCGCCGCTCCGTGCGGGCCCACGCCACCGGTGCCCAGCTCGGGGAAGAGCACCGGGCAGGTCTGGGTGGGCGTCGACAGGTAGGACTCCGGGCACGGGGTCGGCGCCTGGAACGAGTACCACAGCTCGGACTTCTCCACCGGCAGCAGGTCGGCCAGGCCGGTGTTGTGCCGCGAGGTGTTCTTCGGTGCCGCGCAGTCGAACGGCGCCACCGGCGAGATCGGATTCGTGGTCCAGTTCATCTCGATGTACGGCAGGTTCGGCTGCACGCACATCGGCCAGCCGTAGTTCGCCGGCTTGTCGACCACCATCATCCGGCCGGTGCCGGCCGGTCCCCGCCCGACCTGCGGCGTCGAGGAGTCGGGGGAGTAGTCGGTGACGTAGGCGACATCGTTCTTGTCGAGCGTGATCCGGAACGGGTTCCGGAAGCCCATCGCGTAGATCTCCGGTCGGGTCTTCGCCGTGCCGGCCGGGTACAGGTTGCCCGCCGGGACGGTGTACGACCCGTCCGCGCCGACCGTGATCCGCAGGACCTTGCCGCGCAGGTCGTTGGTGTTGGCCGAGCTGCGCCGGGCGTCGACGAACGGGGCCTGATAGACGCCGGTGGCGCTGACCGAGTCGTTGTGCGGCGAGAAGCCGCCGGAACCGCCGCCGCCGGCCGGGGTGTCGTCCCCGGTGACCAGCCAGAGGTTGTTCTTGGAGTCGAACGCGATGTCACCGGCCACGTGGCAGCAGGCGCCCCGCTCCACCGGCACCTGCAGGATCTTCTGCTCGGTGCTCAGGTCCAGCGAGGGGTTCTCGCCGTCGACGAACTTGAACCGGGAGAGCTGGAAGTAGCCCTTCCACACGTCCCAGGCGTGCGGGTCGGTGCTGGTGGTCGGCGCGCTGCCGGTCGGGGTGTCCAGCGGGGGCGCGTAGTAGAGGTAGACCCACTTGTTGGTGGCGAAGTCGTTGTCGATCGCCGGGCCGTACATCCCGTCCTCGCTGTTGGTGTAGACCGGGATCTGCGCCAGCAGCTTGGTCTCGTTGCCGTCCGGGCTGTGCAGGCGTACGCCGCCGCGCCGGTCGGTCTGGATCACCCGGCCGTCGGGGAGCACGTCGAAGCCGATCGGCTCGTTGACGTTGGGCTGCGCCCCGATCACCGTCATCTGGTAGTTGGCCAGCACGGTCGCGCCGCAGTCGCCGTTGGTGACCCCGGCCGCCCACTGGATCGCGCCGCCCAGGTGGGCCCGCAGGTCCACGCTGCCGTAGCTCTCCGGGGTGGCGCCGAGTCCGGTGTAGAACGACCGACCGCCCTGGTAGTCCTTGCACCAGGTGATCGGGTGGTCGAAGCCCATCGTGCCGCCGGTGTACGTCTTCTCGTCCACCGTGGCCAGCACGTGCGAGACGCCCCTGACGTTGGCCGCGAAGTTGTACCACCGGTCGGTGGTGCTCCACCGCTGCGGCAGCGTCTTCGAGGCCGGATGGACCCGGTCGGCGACGGTGACGGTGGCCTTGCTGGCGGCCGACGGCGCGCCGGTGGCCCGGGTGCCCAGCACGTTGGTGAGGAAGGACCAGTCCGGGTTGGCCTCGATGGCGGAGTTGACGCCGACGAAGCCGCCGCCGTCGCGGTAGTACTGCTCGAAGGCCGCCTGCTGGGCTTCGTTGAGCACGTCGCCGGCGGTGTTCAGGAACACCACGGCGCGGAACTGCTTCAGGTGCGGCTCGTCGAACTTGCGGGCGTCGTTGGTGACTTCGACGGTGAAGCGCCGGTCCTGCCCGAGTTGCTGGATGGCCTGCACGCCGGCCGCGGTCGCCGCGTTGTTGCCGCTGGCCGACCGGGTGAAGACGAGCACCTTGTACTGGATGCCGTTGCTGTTGGGTGCCGGGGCATTGAGCACCGGCGCGGCCTGCGCCGGGGTCGGTGCCTGCTCGGCCGTCGCGACGAGCGTCGCGCCGACGAGGGCGAGCAGGCTGAGATGGGTGGCGGCCCTGCGGCCGAACGGTCTGCGCATCGAACCTCGCTCTGGTCGGGCGGGTCCGCCTCAGCGCCGGGACGAGGCTGAGGAGGTCGCTGGGGAGGTGACGAGAGCCTGGCCAGGTTCTACGCGAGACGATATTTGCGTACGCGACCAAAGAGAAGAGGTTGAAGCCAAAAGTTTTTGACGAACCGCTCCCACTTTTGCTCATCCTGAACAAAAGTAGGTTGAGCTGGGTGCTGTTCGGACAGACGGGTGCGGGCCGGTCGCCCGATGGCGACCGGCCCGCTGTCCAGATGCGTCAGAGGTTGCTGCTCGTGCCGGATGACTTGGTGCTCGTGCTGGTGGTCGTCGAGCCGGTTGCGCTGGTCGATCCCGTGCCGGTCGAGCCGGACTTGGCGCCGACGGTGGCCGGCGTGCCGGCGAACGGCTTGTCGGCCGCGGTCAGCCCCTGCCTGCTGCCGTTGCCGCTGCCGCTGCCCAGCTTCTCGCCGAGCTTGGTCTGCCCCAGCTTGTCCTTGCCCTCCGCGTAGAGCCGGTTCGCCTGGGCCTGTGCCACGCCCGCCGCCTCCTGGACGGTCGGGTGGTCGAGCACCTTGCGGCCCCGGATCACCAGCTCCTCGTACTTCTCCCGGCCGGCACGGGCGCCCAGGACGAATCCCGCAGCCAGCCCGCCAAGAAACATGATCTTTCCGCGCATGGCGGCTCCTTCCGTACCTGACGCGCTGCCGTTCCCGTCGGGGCGGTTCTCGCCGGGAGCGACCATCTCGCGCCTACGTCCTCTGTCGGCGGCTAACTACCCATCCTGCTCTCCGCTCATGCCTCCTTGTGCCGAGATGACGATTTGTCCGTATTGCCGGTGGGGTCGCGTGACTGCGAGAGTGGTCGTGGTCGGTCGGGTAACCCCCTGGCGCACCACCCCCGGATGTCCTGTACTCTTGTCCCCGTCGCCCGGCGCGGAGAGATCCGCAAAGCCGGGTGATCTGCGGTCCCCCGTAGCTCAATTGGCAGAGCAGCCGGCTGTTAACCGGCAGGTTTTTGGTTCGAGTCCAAACGGGGGAGCTCCATCACGACGCTCGTCGGCCCTGGCCGGCGGGCGTTTTTCGTCGTACCGGTCGGCCGGTACTACGAGCCGGCTCCCCGCAGCCGAACCGCCGCCCCCCGGCCGGCGCGCGGTTTCCGCCCGCGAGCGCCGCTTCGCCCGGCAGGATGGTCGATGTCGACCTGGGCTCCCGCTGCGTCGATTGGTGCATCGATTCGAGGATGGATGGAGATGGCCGGAGGACGAGGCCGCTGGACGGCGACCCTGGTCGCGCTGGTGGTCGTGCTGGGCTGGCTGGTCGTCGGCGGCATCGCCGGCCCCTACTCCGGCAAGCTCGGCGACGTCGCGACCAACGACAACGCCTCCTTCCTTCCGGCGAACGCCGAGGCCACCCGGGCGCAGAACCTGTCCGCCGGCTTCGTGGCGAAGGAGACCACCCCGGCCCTCGTCGTCTACGAGCGCACCTCGGGCATCACCCCCGCCGACCAGCAGCGGGTCCAGGCCGACGCGGCGCGCTTCGCCCGGGTGCCGGGCGTGGTCGGTCCGCTGCCGCCGCCGATCGTCAGCCAGGACCAGCAGGCCGTGCAGGTGATCGTCCCGATCGACAGCTCCGAGGGCGAACAGATCCGCAGGGTCGTCGACCAGTTGCGGGCGATCGCCGGCGCGGACCGGGACGGCCTCGCCGTCGACGTGGCCGGGCCGGCCGGACTGCTCGCCGACCTGATCGAGGTGTTCACCGCCATCGACGGGCCGCTGCTGCTGGTCACCCTGGTCGTGGTGCTGGTCATCCTGCTGATCGTCTACCGCAGCCCGGTGCTCTGGATCTTCCCGCTGCTCGCCGCCGCGATGTCGTACTCGCTGGCCTCGCTCTTCGTCTACTTCCTGGCCAGGAACGACGTCATCAAGCTGAACGGGCAGGCGCAGGGCATCCTCACCGTGCTCGTCTTCGGCGCCGGCACCGACTACGCGCTGCTGCTCATCGCCCGCTACCGCGAGGAGCTGCACCGGCACGAGCGCCCCTGGGCCGCGATGCGGGCCGCCTGGCGCGGCGCCGCCCCGGCGATCATCGCCTCCGGCGCGACGGTCATCGTCAGCCTGCTCTGCCTGCTGCTGTCCAGCCTCAACTCCAACCGGGCGCTCGGCCCGGTGGCCGCGGTCGGCATCGCCGCCACGCTGCTGGTGATGCTCACCTTCCTCCCCGCCCTGCTGCTGCTCGGCGGGCGGTGGGCGTTCTGGCCGCGGCGGCCCCGCTTCGACCACGCCGACCCGCAGACCGCGCACGGCATCTGGGGCCGGATCGCCGGCTTCGTGGCCCGGCGGTCCCGGACCGTCTGGCTGGTCACTGCGGTCGTCCTGGCCGCACTCGCGATCGGCGTCACCCAGCTCGGCGCCACCACGCTCGGCCAGTCCGACCTGTTCACCAGGCACACCGACTCGGTGGCCGGCCAGGAGGTGATCGCCCGGCACTACCCGGCCGGCACCGGCAGCCCGGCCACCGTCTTCACCAACCAGGCCACCGCCCCGCAGGTGGCCCAGGTGGCCCAGGGCGTACCGGGGGTGTCCTCCGTTCGCCCGCTCACCGCCGAGGGCCAGGCCGGGCCACCCGATCCGAACGCGCAGCCCCTGGTGGTCGCCGGGCGGGTGCAGCTGCTGGCCACCCTGGCCGATCCGCCGGACAGCGACGGCGCCGAGCGGACCCTCCGCGACCTGCGCGCGGCCGTGCACCGGGTGCCGGGCTCGGACTCCGTGGTCGGCGGCTTCACCGCCATCAACGTCGACACCGCCGCCGCCTCCACCCGCGACCGCAACGTCATCATCCCGGTGGTGCTGGTGGTCATCGCGGTCATCCTGGCCCTGCTGCTGCGCGCCCTGGTCGCCCCGATTCTGCTGATCGCCACCGTGGTGCTGTCGTTCCTGGCCACGCTCGGCCTCTGTGCGCTGATCTTCAGGTACGTCCTCGACTACCCCGGCGTCGACCAGTCGTTCCCGCTCTTCGCGTTCGTCTTCCTGGTCGCTCTCGGCATCGACTACAACATCTTCCTGATGAGCCGGGTCCGTGAGGAGTCGGTCCGGCGCGGCACCCGGGCCGGCGTGCTCGCCGGGCTCGCCGTCACCGGCGGCGTGATCACCTCCGCCGGCATCGTGCTCGCCGCCACCTTCTCCGCGCTCGCCGTCCTGCCGCTGGTGGTGCTGGTCGAGCTGGGCGTGGCGGTCGCCGCCGGGGTGCTGCTCGACACCATCGTCGTCCGGTCGCTGCTGGTCCCCGCGCTCGCGTACGACATCGGGCCGAAGATCTGGTGGCCGAGCCGGCTCGCCCGGACCGCCCGGGACGGCGACCGGGCCGGCGCGGAGGTCGCCCGTGTCCGGTGAGGCCGACGTGGTCATCGTCGGCGGCGGGCTGGCCGGCCTCGCCGCCGCCCGCCGGATGCACCGCGCCGGCGTGCCCTGGCGGCTGATCGAGGCCGGCGACCGGCTCGGCGGCCGGGTGGCCACCGACGAGGTCGACGGCTACCTGCTGGACCGGGGCTTCCAGGTGCTCAACACCGCGTACCCCCGGCTCGGCAGCCTGGTCGACCTGGGCGGCCTCGACCTCGGCCGGTTCACCTCCGGCGTGCTGGTCCGCCGCGGCGACCGCCTCGTGCGGCTGGTCAACCCGCTGCGCGACCCCGCCGGCACGCGGGGCACGGTGACCGCCGGGATCGGCACGCTCGCCGACCGGCTCCGCTTCGCCGCGCTCGCCATCGGTTGCGCCACCCTGCCCGTGGGCCGGCTGCTCAATGCGCCCGAGACCACCAGCGAGGCGGCCCTGCGCCGGGCCGGGCTCTCCGACGCGTTCATCGAGGAGCTGCTCCGGCCGTTCCTCTCCGGCGTGCTCCTGGACCGGGAGCTGGCGACCTCAAGCCATGTGCTGGCGATGATCCTGCGCTCGTTCGCCCGGGGCCGGATCGGCCTGCCCGCAAGGGGAATGGGCGCGCTGCCCCGGGCCATCGCCGCCCCGCTGCCCGCCGAGCTGATCGAGTTGGACACCCCGGTCGCCGAGGTCGCGCCCGGCCGGGTCCGCACCGGGGCCGGCGAGCTCACCTGCCGCGCCGTCGTGGTCGCCGTGGACCCGCCGGCGGCGGCCACGCTGCTGCCCCAGCTCCACCGGGTACGCATGCACGGCTGCACGACCTACTACCACAGCACCGACGCCCCGCCCCTGGCCGAGCCGATCCTGCTGCTCGACGGCGAGCGGCGGGAACTGGTCGCCAACACCGTGGTGCTGAGCAACGCCGTGCCCAGCTACGCGCCGGCCGGCCGGCACCTGGTGGCCACCTCGGTGGCCGGCCCGCAGGCCCCGCCCGAGCCGGTCATCCGGCGCGAACTGGACCGGCTCTACGGCCGCTCCACCGCCGACTGGACCCACCTCACCACCGTCTCGATCCCGGACGCGCTCCCCGCCGCGCCGCCACCGCAGGGCCGGCTGCGCAAACCGGTCGTCCTCGCCGACGGGCTCTTCATCGCCGGCGACCACCGGGACAGCCCGTCCATCCAGGGGGCGCTGGCGAGCGGCTGGCGGGCGGCGGGGGCCGTGCTCGCCGCGCTGCGGCTCAGCTAGGGAATCCGTCCGAGCTGGACGGAGGACCCGAAGGCGGTTCGTGATCACCTATCATCGCCGCCATGCCCGCACCCCTCCTTCGCCCGGGAGTGCATGGCCGCCGCGCCGGAGGGGGCCCACAACGCGGTCGTCCTCGCCAAGGCACACCTGGAACGGTGGACCGACGGCGACAGCAGCGCCGAACGCGCCCGCTACCGCAAGGACCCGCAGTTCAGGCGGGACATCTGGGAGGCGGCCCAGCGGTCCGTGCTGCACCCGCGTTTCGAGCACCGGCACGGCTGGGTGGCGGTGCGGTCGATGTTCGCCCTGATGCTCTGCGTCGCCGAGTTCTGGGACGCCGCGATCGCCCAGTTCACCGCGCTCGGCCACCTGGCCAGCGAGTACCCCTGGTCGTACCTCGGCGGGGTCGAGGGCCTGGAGAAGTTCCGCAGCGAGGCGTACGCGAAGGGTGGCCAGCGATGATCCGCCAGCTCGAGGTCGACGGGGTGCCGACGCTGCTGGCCCCCACCGCCGGACCGATGCGCGCCGGCCTCACCTTCCGGGTCGGCGTCGCCGACGAGACCCTGGCCCGCAGCGGCGTCACCCACCTGCTGGAGCACCTGGCCCTCGCCCCGCTCGGCCTCACCGACTACCACTTCAACGGGGCCACCGCCCCGACCTTCACCTCCTTCTACATGCAGGGCTCGGAGCAGGACATCGCCGGCTACCTCACCGCCGTCTGCCGCAACCTGCACGATCTGCCGATGGCCCGGCTGGAGGTGGAGAAGGAGATCCTGCGGACCGAGTGGAGCAGCCGCGGCACCGGGAGCATGGACCAGGTGCCGCTGTGGCGGCACGGTGCCCGGGACCACGGCCTGACCAGCTACCCCGAGTTCGGCCTGCACGCGCTCACCGAACCCGACCTGCGGCCATGGGCGGCCCGCTGGTTCACCCGGGAGAACGCGGTGCTCTGGATCGCCGGGGACCGGGTACCGGAGGGGCTGCGGCTGACGCTGCCGCCCGGCGTACGGCAGCCTGTGCCGCGCGTGTCGTCGGCGCTGCCGCGCACCCCCGCGTACTTCGTGCACGGCTCGCGGATGGTGGTGCTGGACTCGGTCGTGCGGCGCCGGACCGCCGCGGCCGTCTTCGCCGACGTGCTGGAGCGCGAGCTGTACCGCTCGCTGCGCCAGGAGGACGGCCTCTCCTACGCCGTCAACACCGGGTACGACCCGCGCGGCGACGGGCGTGCCACGCTGCGCGCCCTCGCCGACGCGCTGCCCGAGAAGCAGGACGCCCTGGTCGGCGGTTTCGTCGACGCGCTGGCCAAGCTGCGCGTCGGCCGGATCGAGCAGGCCGACCTGGACGCCACCATGGCCAAGCGGGACGATGTCCTCGGCATCGCCGAGGTGGACGCCGCCCGGCTGCCCGGCCAGGCGTGGGACCTGCTCACCGGCCAGCCGCTCCACACCGTCGACGAGCTGCGCGCCGAACTCAAGGCGGTCACCCTCGCCGACCTGCACGAGGTCGCCCAGGAGGTGACGTCCAGCGCGCTGCTCATGGTGCCCGAGGGCACCCGGGCGGACTGGGCCGGCTTCACCGCGGCCCCCACCCAGTCCGAGCACACCGTCGCCGGCACTGCCTACCGGGAACGCGAGGGCGACGGCGAGCTGCGGGTGGGCGTCGAAGGGGTCAGCTTCGCCGCGCCCGAAGGCGCCGCCACCGTCCGGTACGCCGAGTGCGCCGCCCTGCTCGCCTGGCCGGACGGCGCTCGCCGCATGATTGGCTATGACGGCATCACGGGGCACATCGAACCGACCCTGATCGACCTGCACCCCGGCGCCGTCGCCGTGATCGACCAGCAGGTGCCGGCCGACCGCCGGGTGCCGATGCCGGCCCGCCCGCCGGAGCGGATCCCCCAGCCGTACGCCGGCGCCGGCCGGCCAGGGTCGGCGCGACCGGCCGCCAGGCGCGCCTGGTGGGAGATCCCGCTGATCGTGCTCAGCAGTCTCGCCACCCTGGGCGTCGGCGGGCTCACCCTGCTGCTCACCATCGGCATGCTGCTCCCCGACGACACCGGGGGGACGGACGACGGCTGGCTGTGGGGCGTGGTCGTGGCGGGCTGGCTGCTCACTGTTATCCTCGCGTTGCCCATCGTGCTGTTACGGCGGCGGCGACGCTGAGTTTCGTGGTGGCCGGTGATCCATCGGGCGGGTTAGGATCCCGGCGCGGTGACGGGGCGGTAGCTCAGCGGGTTAGAGCAGGGGACTCATAATCCCTCGGTCGCGGGTTCGAGTCCCGCCCGCCCCACCACGGAAACACCGGGCTCAGCCATGCTGCCGACGGCGCGGACGAACGGCGTCAAGATCGGGACCGATGCCGCCAGTCCGCACTGAGTCCGTAGCAGCACGAGCCGCCGCCCGGTCGAGGCGGTCCGCCAG
This sequence comes from Micromonospora sp. NPDC005806, assembly GCF_042871425.1. Lineage (NCBI taxonomy): Bacteria > Bacillati > Actinomycetota > Actinomycetes > Micromonosporales > Micromonosporaceae > Micromonospora > Micromonospora sp. NPDC005806. Next base: position 50,949 of record NZ_JBIAIL010000043.1, read on the forward strand.
CTGGTCGTGGACACCGCAGTCGCCACCCGGATGCAACGTCAGCAGCTCCTCTACGACACCAGCAAGCGGCTCGAGTTCCTGCTCGCCGAGCGCGTGCTGCAGTGGCTGCTCACCTCGCCCGAGGTCATGCGCGGCCAGCTCGACCCGCTGCAAACCGTCGTCGGCGTTCCGAACATCCGGTTCGGCATCCTGCCGCTCGGCGTCCCGCTCGCCACCACCCCGCAGAACTCCTTCCAGATGT
>NZ_JBIAIL010000044.1:0-50095 GCF_042871425.1 Micromonospora sp. NPDC005806
CCCGGGCCGTCAGGGCCCCCCCGGGGGGCGGCGTCCGCCCCCCCGGGGGGTCAGGGCCCCGGGGCCCCGCGGGGGGGGGGCCCCCCGGGGGGGGGGCGGCCCCCCGGCGCGCGGGCCGCCGTCGTGGTTTTCGCCCCCCGGCCGGTAGGCCGGCCGCCTGACGGGTAACCGTCGCGGACCACGACCGGACACGCCCAAGGGCCACCGCACGGGGGAGTGCAGCGCACATGGGCATTGGCAGCGCCATCTTTCTCATCGCGCTCGGCGCGATCATGACCTTCGCCATCCGGGCCAACGTCTGGTGGATCGACCTGCGCGCGGTCGGTTGGGTGTTCATCCTGGCCGGGCTGGCCGTGCTGCTCACCACGCTGTGGTTCTGGCAGGACCGGCGCAAGCGGGCACGCACCCTGATCGTGGAGGAGAACCGGCTCTCCCACCCGACCGCGATGATGCCCCCGCCGCCGGACCCGCCGCCGCCCACGGCCCCGCCGTCCTGACCCGTTCCGCCAGCGAAGGTACTGACCGCGGCCCCCCGGTACAACGGAATCCGTTGACAGGGGGCCCTTCCTTTCGCCTCAGCCGCGGGCGGTGTGCCGGGCGGTGATGGGCGCGCCGCCAGGTGCCAGCGCCGCCCAGGGGGCGGTCGTCCGGTGTACCACCAGGTCGGTGGTACGCAGCCCGTCCGGGTCCGCCCGCTGCGGGTCCAGCAGCGCCGAGAGCAGCGAGATGCCCGGGTTGTGGGCCACCAGCAGCACGGTGCCGGCGTCCGACGGGACCGCCCGGACCAGCTCCAGCAGCTGCTCCGGCTGGGCCTCGTAAGCGGTCGGCTCGTAGCGCACCACCGGCGACGACCCCGCCGGTCCCCCCTCCGGTGGGGATCCCGTCATGCCCATCTCCACCCCGTGCCAGGTCTGTCGGGTGCGGCGGGCGGTGGAGGAGAGCACCACGTCGGGGAGGAGGGCGTGTCGGGCCAGCCATGCGCCGGCGGCGGCCGCGTCCGCCTGGCCCCGCGCGCTCAGCGAGCGGTCCGCATCCGGCGCGTCCTGGGACTGTTCGGCCTTGGCGTGCCGGAGCAGCACCAGCGTCCGTTCCTGGTTTGTGCCGTCCGTCATGCGCACAGCTTGCCTGATTGGCGATCCGAGCGCCTGGGTAAGTCGATGGATGCCGCTACCTCATCCATGGCCGCGGCGGGTTGGAAACGCCAGCAGAACGCCAAGGAGGCGACGTCATGGGCATCGGTGCAAGCATCTTCCTCATCGCGCTGGGCGCGATCTTCGCGTTCGCCATCAACGCCAACCTGGGATGGCTCGACCTGAACGTCGTCGGCTGGGTGCTGATGCTGGTCGGTCTCGTCGGCCTGGTGATGACCCTCTACTTCTGGAACAACCGCCGCCGCACGGTGGTCGCGGCCCCGGTCCGCGAGCGGGTCGTCGCCGAGCCGGTCGTGCCGGTCCAGGACGACCGGGTCGTGCGCGAGGAGTACCGCGAGGTGCGTCGCCCGGGCTACCCGGCCTGATCCGTCCCCCCGCAGATGTCGAGGGTCCCGCAACGGCGCGGGGCCCTCGTGCTGTCTCCGGCGGCTCAGGAGAAGATCGCGAAGTAGATCGCGATGTGGTGGCAGATCGCCGCCACCAGGGTGCAGGCGTGGAAGAACTCGTGGTGGCCGAAGACGGTCGGCCACGGGTTCGGCCGGCGTAGCGCGTAGAAGACCGCGCCGACGGTGTAGATCGCGCCGCCGATGATCAGCAGCACCAGGGCGGTGACGCCGCCGGCGTGCAGGATCTGCGGCAGCATCGCCACCGCGACCCAGCCGAGTGCCAGGTAGAGCGGCGCGGAGACCCAGCGGGGCGCGTGCGGCCAGATCAGCTTCAGCGCCACCCCGGCCAGCGCCCCAACCCACACCAGGCCGAGCATCAGGGTGGCCTGCCGGGTGCCCAGCAGCAGGGCGCAGAACGGGGTGTACGTGCCGGCGATGAACACGAAGATCATCGAATGGTCCATCCGCCGCATGATCTGGTAGCCGCGCTCGGACCAGACCCGGCGGTGGTAGAGGGCGCTGGTGCCGAAGAGGCCGCACACGGTCAGGCTGTAGATCAGGCAGCTGACCAGCGGCGCCCAGCCGGGGCGGGCGGCCGCGATCGAGCACAGCACGATGCCGCAGACGAGCGCGACGAAGAACGCGTAGGTGTGCAGCCAGCCCCGCATCCGGGGCTTACCGATGTCGACCGGCTTGAGTCGAAGCGGTGCGGAGGTGGTCACGCCATTAGGTTACGGCACCGTAGGTTACTTGCAGGTATCGGCATCTCGACCGCCTGCCTCGAACCCTCCGAACGCCATCGTCGACTGATCCACGCCCGGGCGGGAGGATGGCGGGATGCGGATCCGACCCGTCGGCGCGCACGCCCTGCTGCTCGACTGTGCCGACCCCGACCAGGTCCAGGCGTGGCGCGCCGAGCTCTGGCGCCGCCGGGACGCCGGGGAGTTGAGCGCCGTCGAGATCGTCCCGGCGGCGACCACCGTGCTGGTCGACGGCGTACCGGACCCGGAGGCGACCGCCGCCCGGATTGCCGGCTGGACCCCGCGGGGCGGCACCGCCGGCGCCGGCGCCGCCGAGGTCGAGGTGCCCACCGTGTACGACGGAGAGGACCTGCCCGCCGTCGCCGAGCACTGGGGCGTCGACGTGCCGGCGGTGGTCGACCGGATGCGGCGCACCGAGTTCCGGGTGGCGTTCTGCGGGTTCGCGCCCGGGTTCGCGTACCTGACCGGCCTGCCGGGAGAGCTGGCCGTGCCCCGGCTGGCCACCCCGCGTACCCGGGTGCCGGCCGGGTCGGTCGCCCTGGCCGGCCCGTACGCGGGGATCTACCCCACCGGCTCGCCCGGCGGCTGGCTGCTGGTCGGCCGGACCGACCTGGTCCTCTTCGACGTGCACGCCGACCCGCCGGCGCGGCTCACCCCTGGCGCCCGGGTACGGCTGGTGTCCCGTGAGCGCGAGGAGTGAGCCGGTCTTGCGAACCCCGCAGTCGCGAACCGGCCCGCTCAGCATGATCGAGGTGCTCCGGGCCGGTGCCCTCACCACCGTCCAGGACCAGGGCCGGCCCGGGTACGCCCACCTCGGCGTACCCCGCTCCGGCGCGCTCGACCCGGCCGCGCTGCTCCTGGCCAACCGGCTCGTCGGCAACCCGGAGACGGCCGCCGGCCTGGAGATCACGCTGACCGGCTGCGAACTGCGCGTCACCCGGGCGGTCAGCGTGGCGCTCACCGGCGCCGAGGTGGACGTCCGGGTCGGGCACCGGCCGGGGGACCTGGGCCGGCCGCTGTCGGTGCCGGCCGGGGCGGTGCTGCGCGTCGGGCCCACCCGCGCCGGGCTGCGTACCTGGCTGGCCGTCTCCGGCGGGATCGCGGCCGAGCCGGTGCTCGGCAGTCGCGCCACCGACACCCTCTCCGGCCTGGGCCCGCCCCCGGTACGCGACGGCGACCGGCTCCCCCTCGGCCCGTCCGCCGGCCAGCCCGCCCCGGTGGACGCCACGGTCAGCCCACCCGTCCCCGGCGAGCTGCGGCTGGGCCTCCGGCTCGGCCCCCGGCACGACTGGTTCACCGCCGCCGCGCTCGACCTGCTGCTCGGCACGACGTACGCGATCAGCCCGCTGAGCAACCGGGTCGGCGCGCGACTGGTCGGCGCGGCGCTGCCCCGCGCGGTGGCCGGGGAACTGCCGAGTGAGGGCATCGTCCTCGGTGCGGTGCAGGTGCCGGCGGACGGCCAACCGCTGATCTTCCTCGCCGACCACCCCACCACCGGCGGATACCCGGTCGTCGGGGTGGTGGACGACGTGACGCCGCTCGCGCAGGCCCGGCCAGGGACTACGGTGAGGTTCCATGGACCTCAACGCTGACCTCGGCGAGGGATTCGGCATCTGGCGGCTCGGCGACGACGCGGCGCTGCTGGACCTGGTGACCTCCGCCAACGTCGCCTGCGGCTTCCACGGCGGCGACCCGTCCACCATGCACCGGGTCTGTGCCGCCGCCGCGGAGCGCGGAGTCGCTGTCGGCGCGCAGGTCGGCTACCGGGACCTCGCCGGCTTCGGCCGGCGGCACATCGCGTACGACTTCGCCGAGCTGCGCGACGAGACGATCTACCAGGTCGGCGCGCTCGACGCGTTCTGCCGGCTGTTCCGCACCCAGGTTCGCTACGTCAAGCCGCACGGCGCGCTCTACCACGCGGCGGCCTGCGACGAGGCCCAGGCCGCCGCGCTGGTCGCCGCCGTCAGCGCGTACGACCACGAGCTGCCGCTGCTCTGCCCGCCCGGCTCGGTGCTCGCCCAGCTCGCCGTCGGCGCCGGGTTGCGGGTGGTCGCCGAGGGCTTCGCCGACCGGAACTACCTGCCCAACGGCCAGCTGGTGCCCCGGACCGCCGCACACGCACTGGTCACCGACCCGGAGGAGGTGGCCAACCGGGCCGTCCGGATGGCCACCGAGCGGACCCTGGTCGCGGTGGACGGCAGCGAGGTCCCCGTCCAGGTGGAGTCGATCTGCCTGCACGGGGACAGCCCGGGCGCGGTGCGCTGCGCCGAGCTGGTGCGGGCCGCCCTCATCGACGCCGGCGTCACCCTCGCCCCGTTCGTCTGAAACGAGGGGCCCTTCCTCACGCCTGCGGTAGCGGAAGGGCCCCTTCTCAACACCGGCCGGCGTCAGGCCTCGTCCATGCCGCGGAGGACCAGGGGGACCCGGGTCGCGCCGCCGTCGACCACCCGGACCGGGACGCCCCAGTCCTGCCGGGTCAGGTGGCAGGCGGCGTGCTCGACGTCGGCGTCGCAGCTGGCCGCCTGCGCGGTCACCTGCAGCACGCCCTCCGCCACCTCGGCGTTGACCACCAGGCGGCGGGACAGGTCGGTGGTCGTCCCGGCCCCCTCGACGAGCAGCTCCGGCGGGGACGCGGAGACCACCAGCCGGGTCGACGGCCCGTACGTCTCGTCCAGCTTCTGCCCGGGCGCGGGCGTGAAGATCACGTCGAGGGTCAGCTCGCCGGCCGCCACGTCGGTCGGCTTCCGCTCCAGCTTGTGCCGGGGGCCGTCGACCGTGCTCGCGCCGGCGGCGGTGAGCACCCCGGGGGCGAGCCGGGTCAACCGATGGGCGGCCGACTCGACCACCAGCACCTCGCCCTCGGCGGTCAGCACCACGTCGCTCGGCTCCGCCAGCCCGTCGGCCACGGTGGCGACCTGGTCGGTCTCCGGGTCGAACCGGCGCACCGCGCCGTTGTACGTGTCGGCGATCAGCACCGAGCCGTCGGGCAGCGCGCACACCCCGAGCGGGTGCTGGAGCAGCGCCCGGTCGGCCGGCCCGTCGACGTGGCCGAAGTCGAACAGGCCCTGGCCGACGGCGGTGTGCAGCACGCCGTCCTCGACGTACCGGACGGCGCTGGTCTCGCTGTCGGCGATCCAGAGCCGGCTGCCGTCGGCCGAGACGGAGAGGCCGGAGGGCTGGGCCATCCAGACGTCCGGCAGCGGCCCGTCCCGCAGCGCCTCGACCGTGGTGCCCGCGTAGACGCCGGCGGTCCGCTTCACCGGGTCGAACCACCAGAGCTGGTGGATGCCGGCCATCGCGATGACGACCTTCTCGTCGTACCAGGCGACGTCCCAGGGGGAGGAGAGGTCGATCGAGAGCGCGTCGTGCGCGTGGTCGTCGACCGTCGAGCGCCACGGCCGGCCGGTGCCGGCCACCGTGACCACCTCGCCGGTGTCCAGCTTCACGCCGCGCACCAGGTGGTTGACCGTGTCCGCGACGACCAGGTCGTACCCGGCGACCTCGGCGGCGTGCGTGGGCAGCAGACAGAGCCCCTGCGGCTCCGAGAAGGTGGCCACGTCGGCCGGGCCGTCGTCCTGCCCGCGGGTGCCCGCGCCGATCCGGCGGACCAGCTTCTCGCCGTCCGGGGCCAACTCGACCAGGGAGTGCCGGGCCGAGTCGGAGACCAGCAGGTTGCCGCCGTCGAGCACCACCGCCTTGCCGGGAAAGCGCAGCGTGGTCTCCGGCTCGGCCGGCGGCACGTACGGGCCCTCGCCCCGGTGCAGGGTGCCCTTCGCCTCGTGGGTGGTGATCAGGTCGTCGATCAGGCGGGCCAGCCCCTCGGCATGTCCCTCGCCGGCCATGGTGGCGACCACGTAGCCCTCCGGGTCGACCACCGAGAGGGTCGGCCAGGCCTTCGCCGCGTACTGCTGCCACATGTCCAGCTCGGGATCGTCGAGCACCGGGTGGTGCACGCCGTACCGCTCGACGGCCGCCGCCAGAGCGTCCGGGTCCTTCTCGTGCTCGAACTTGGGCGAGTGCACGCCGATCACGACCAGCACGTCGCCGTAGCGCTCATCCAGCGGGCGCAGCTCGTCAAGGACGTGCAGGCAGTTGATGCAGCAGAAGGTCCAGAAGTCCAGCAAGACGATCTTGCCCCGCAGGTCGGCCAGTGTGACGGCCTTCCCGCCGGTGTTCAGCCAGCCGCGGCCGCGCAGCTCGGGTGCCCGTACTCGTGCGCTCATGCCCTCAGTCTGCCGGACCGCGCGCCCCGATCCGGCCGACACCCGACGCGGGGTCGATCACACCCGGGACGTACGACGGCGGGGCCACGGACCACCGTGACCCCGCCGTCGGGGAACTGCTACTGGCCAGCCGGCTTGAGGCAGAGCACCCGGTTCCCCTCGACGCCCTTGAGCTCCACGATCGGCTGCGTCGGGTCGGTGCACTTGTCCTTGCTCTCGACCCTCGAAACGACCTTGAACGCGCCCGACTCGGCGCAGTCGGCCGGCGCCGCGGACGTGCCGGACTGCTTGATGCAGGAGTCCACGGCCGGGTTGAACAGGGCCGGCTTGTCGTCACCGCCGATCTTGCCGAGCAGCGCGAGCACGCCGAACGGGATGGCGAGGATCAGCACCGCCGCGATCAGCACGAGGGCCAGCACCCGGCCGTTGCGCACCTTGGGCGCGGGCGCCTCGGTCTTCGGCTCCGCGTCCGGCTTGAACGCGTCGAACCGGCCCTGGTCCGCGTCGGTGCCCGGGCCCTGCTGCCAGGCCGGCGGGGCGTGCTGGGGCGGCGGCGGGAACGCGGGCGGGAAGCCACCCTGGCCCGGCTCGCCCAGCGGCCCCGGCCCCTGACCGGGCACGGCGACCGAGGCGCGGCCGCCGGGCGGCCCGCCGAACGGGTCCGGCTGGCCGCCCGGGCCGCCGTACTGGCCCTGGTGGGCGAACGGGTCCTGCTGCCCGGCCGGGGCGCCGAACGGGTCGTGCTGGCCGCCGGGCCCGCCGAACGGGTCACCGGGACGCTCTCCGCTCTGCGGGTGCACTCCGTTGACCGGCCGGTTGTTGGCGGCCGGGTCCATGAAGGACGGCACCCCGGGTGGGAACGGCGGCGGACCGGCGGGCGACGACGGCGCCGGCTGCGCCTCGGCGAAGGCGTTCGGCAGCACAGGGTGCTCCGGCTCGTCGGCGCGCGGCTCCGGGCCCGCCTCGTCGAACCGGAGACCCTCGCCCGGGTAGCCGTTCGGGACGCCGTGGCCGGGGAGCCCCTCCGGCTCGGGCGGGATGGGGCGGCCGTAAACGCGGGGCTGCGGGGCCGGCGTGGCGGCGGGCCGCATCCCCTGGTCGGTCGGGGGCATCACCCGGCTGGCCAGCGGCACCGAGGCGCTGGCGGAGACGCTGCCGGGCGCGCCGGCCTCCGGCGAGGTACGCGGGCCGGGCACCACCGGTCCGGCCGGCGACTGCGGCTCCTCGTGGGACGGCTCCGGCGCGCCCCAGGCGGTGGCGGCCCGCTCCGGCTCGTACGCCTGCGGGTTCCGGTCGGCAGGCTCGCCGGCCGGGGCGAACTGGGCCGGCAGCGAGTAGTCGGCGGGCGGGGAGGCGGCCAGGGTGGCGCCGGGCACCCGCTGCTCCTGCGGCGGCAGCGGTACGGCGTTCGCCGGGGAGATGCCGGGGCCGGGTTCCGGCTGGTAGGCCGGCGTCTCCTCGGCGCGGGTCGGCTCCCAGTTGTGCGACGGCGACGCGGTCGGCCCGGCCTCGGCGGCGTGGCCCCACGCCTCAGCCGGCGACCACGGCTCCGCGTCCGGGATGGTCGGGGGCTGCGGCGTCCACGGTGCCGGGTTGTCCTGGTTGCCGGCCCAGGCGGGCGGGGAGTCGGGCGAGGGCACCGAGGCGCTGGCCCGGGCCGACGCTTCCGCCGACCCCCAGGCTCCGGCCTCCGGCCGGTCGCCGGCGGCACCCCAGCCGGACTGTGCCGGTTCGTCCTGGTCACGCTGCTGCGGCACGGCCGCCGCACCGCTCCACGGGGCGGCGGGACGCTGCTCGTCCGGGGCGTCCCAGCCGGTCTGCTGCGGGGCTTCGGCGTGCCCGGCGGCCCGGCCTGCGGCCCAGCCGCCGGAGCGGTCCGGGTCGCCGTCCTGCGCACCGGACGGGCCGGCCGGCCAGCCGCCGGACCGGGCAGGGTCGTCCTGCGGGGTCGACCAGGCGTTCTCGGCCTGCGCACCCGGCACGGGGACCTTCGCGGAGGCGCGGGCGGGCGGCTCGGCGGGTGCCCACGCGGGGCTGCCCTGATCGTTCTGCTGGCCCCAGGCCGGCTGGTCGTCCGGCTGCGGCGCGGTCCAACCGCCGGCCTGGTTCGGGTCGTCCTGGTGCTGGGCGCCGGCCCCCACGGCCCAGCCGCCGGAGCGGTCCGGCTGCGGGTCGGACCCGGCCTGCCAACCGCCCGAACGGCCGGGGTCGTCGTCCTGCTGCGGGGCCGGGGTGGCCCACGTCTCGTGCGGCACGGTGGCGGGGGCGGGCACCTGCGCGGCACTGCGCGCGCCCGGCTCGGCGGGCTGCGCCCAGGCCGGCGGCTCACCCGACCCGGCGCCCCAGGCGGGGCCGGCCTGCTCGGTCGACGCTCCCCAGGAGGGCGGGGACGGCTCCCCGGGGGCGGCCGACGGACCGGCGGCCCACGCGGGCTGGCCGGACGCGGCCCACCCGCCCGGCTCCGCCGGCGGCGGCACCTGGGCGGCGCCACGGTTGGTGGGCTGTCCGCCCGCCGCCCAGCTGGGTGCCGGGTCGTCCGGCGCCGCCCAGGCGGGGGCCGGGTCGTCCTGCGCCGCCCAGGCGGGGGCCGGCGGAGCGGGCCGAGCCGCCGGCGGGGGCGGGGCCCAGCCGAGGTCGGGAGTGCCGGGGTACCCGTTGTCCTGCGGGGCCGGGCGGTCGCCGTACGGCGACGCCCCGCCCGGCGACACCTCGCCCGGCTCCTGGCCAGGGCGGTGCGGGGCCTCGGACGTCATGGGTGCGCCTCCTCCGTCACATGTCGGCCGCCGATGCCGATCGGGACCGTCGGCAGGGTTGCCGGCGTCGCCGGCGGTTACCGGCCGTCGGGCTCCCCGCACCGTATCCGGTGGCCGCCCAGAGGCGTCCGGGGGAGCACCGGCCGTCACTCACCGTCGCCGGACGCTGTCGATCGGTTTCCCGTCGTCGTGAGTGGTCCGGGGGCGGGCGGGTGGCGACCGAGCCCCACCGTACCGGGCGGTGCGGCGAGGTGGAATCCCGGTCTCAATCGACGTGAAACGCCGAAGACCCGCCCGGGGTGACCGGGCGGGTCTTCGAACTGGAGGAGGTGAGGAAAGTAGGGGAGCGTCAGCTCATGTGACGCTGGGCGATGGCGAGAAGCTCCTCGCGGACCGCGGGCGAGTTGGCGGAACGCAGCGCGTGCTCGATGGCGCGGGCGCGGCGGTTGGCGTCGCGGCGGGTGCGGATTCGCTCGATCATGCTCATCTGGGTCTCTCCTCCTGGCTATTCGGTTGTCAGCCCCTTGATGTCTCTATTGAACACCAGGACGCCGCCAACTTCCATCGATTATTAGGTGAGCTGAACCACCCACCTAAGGATCGTAGGTTGAGAAGTGCCCTCGACCGAAGATTCCGTCCCCCATCGGCAACGGCCGGTGTGCCGGGCGTTAACCCGTGGCACACCGGCCGTTGGCTGGTGCGGTGACCGTCAGGTCCAGGCGAGCAGCGCCGCCTCCGGATCGGCCAGGAAGTCCCCGACGTCGCGCAGGAACTTCGAGCCGAGCTCACCGTCGATGATCCGGTGGTCGAAGGAGAGGCCCAGGGTGGTGACCAGGCGCGGCTTGACCTTGCCCTTGTGCACCCACGGCATCTCCCGGACCGCGCCGAAGGCCAGGATCGCCGACTCACCCGGCGGCAGGATCGGCGTACCGGTGTCGACGCCGAAGACGCCGACGTTGGTGATGGTCAGCGTGCCGCCGGACATGTCGGCCGGGGAGGTCTTCCCCGTCTTGGCCGTGAGCACCAAGCCGGTCATCGCGTCCGCCAGCTCGCGCAGCGAGAGCCGGCCGGCGTCCTTGATGTTCGGCACGATCAGCCCGCGCTCGGTGGCCGCCGCGATGCCCAGGTTGACGTACTCCTTGACCACGATCTCGTCGCCGGCCCAGGTCGAGTTGACCATCGGGTGCCGCTTGACCGCGAGGAGCACCGACTTGGCGACCAGCAGCAGCGGCGAGACGCGGACGTCCCGCCACTCGCGCCGCTCGCGGAGCCGGTCCAGCGCCTTCATCGCCCGGGTCACGTCGACGGTCAGGAACTCCGTCACGTGCGGGGCGGTGAACGCCGAGCGGGACATGTTCTCCGCGGTGAGCTTGCGTACCCCCTTGACCGGGATGCGCTGCTCGCGGTCCGCGCCGAAGCTCGCGGCCGCCGTCGCCGGCGCCGCGACCGTCAGCGGCTCGGCCGTCGCCGGAGCCGACGCCGCCCGCTGCACGTCCTCGCGGGTGATCGAGCCCAGCGGGCCCGAGCCGGTCAGCGTGGCGAGGTCGACGCCGAGGTCCTTGGCGAGCTTACGGACCGGCGGCTTGGCCAGCACCGGACCGGTGGCACGGCCGTTGCCGCTCACCGCCGGTACGGGCGACACCGGGGCGACCGGTGCCGGGGCCGGCGCGGCCTGGACCGGGGCGGCCGGAGCCGCCGCGGCCTGGGCCGGAACCCCGCCCTTGCGCGGGCGGCGCTTGGCCGGCGCGTTCCGCGGGCCGTAGCCGACCAGGACGGCGGTACGCCCGCCCGGCGCGACCCCGCCGATCAGGCCCGGCTCGACCATGCCCTCCTCGGGCGCGACCTCGACCGCGGCCAGCGAGGCCGCAGACGGGGTGGGCAGGGCGGCGGCCGGCGCGCCGGTCGTCGACTCCTCGATCGGCCCGGCGTTCGGGTCGGTGTCGATCGCGATGATCGGGCTGCCGACCTCGACCGTGGCACCCTCCGGGTGGAAGATCGCCTGCACTCGGCCGGCCCACTTCGCCGGGATCTCGACCGCCGCCTTGGCGGTCTCCACCTCGACGATCGGCTGGTTCAGCTCGATGTCGTCGCCCACCTTGACCAGCCAGGCGAGGATCTCGCCCTCGGTCAGGCCCTCGCCCAGGTCGGGAAGGTTGAATTCCTTGATCCGCGACATGCCGCTCACCAGCCGAAGGTGCGGTCGACGGCGTCGAGCACCCGGTCGAGGTCGGGCAGGTACTCCTCCTCCACCCGGGCGGCCGGGTAGGGGGTGTCGAAGCCGGTGACCCGCAGCACCGGGGACTCCAAGGAGTAGAAGCACTCCTCGGTGATCCGGGCGGCGATCTCCGACCCGAGGCCCAGGTTGCCCGGGGCCTCGTGGACGACCACGCAGCGGCCGGTGCGCTTCACCGACTCGTACGCGGCGGTCAGGTCCAGCGGGGAGAGCGTGCGCAGGTCGATGACCTCCAGCTCCCGGCCGTCCTCGGCGGCGGCGGTGGCCGCGTCCAGCGCGGTCCGCACCATCGGGCCGTACGCCAGCACGGTGGCGTCGGTGCCCGGCCGGGCGACCCGGGTGGCGTGCAGCGGGTACGCCTCGGCGAGCGGGGCGTCCAGCTCGACCAGCCCCTTCTCCCAGTAGCGCCGCTTCGGCTCCAGGAAGACGATCGGGTCGTCCGAGGCGATGGCCTGCTGGATCATCGAGTACGCGTCCTGCGGGTTGGCGCAGGTCACGACCTTCAGGCCGGCGGTGTGCGCGAAGTACGCCTCGGGCGACTCCGAGTGGTGCTCGACCGCACCGATGCCGCCGCCGTACGGGATCCGGATGACCATCGGGATCCGGACCTTGCCCTGCGAGCGGTAGTGCATCTTCGCCACCTGCGACACGATCTGGTCGTACGCCGGGTAGACGAAGCCGTCGAACTGGATCTCACAGACCGGCCGGAAGCCACGGATGGCCAGGCCGACCGCGGTGCCGATGATGCCGGACTCGGCGAGCGGGGTGTCGATCACCCGCTGGTCGCCGAAGTCCTTCTGCAGGCCGTCGGTGATCCGGAAGACGCCGCCGAGCTTGCCGACGTCCTCGCCCATGATGACGACCTTCGGGTCGTTCTCCAGCGCCTTGCGCAGACCGGCGTTCAGGGCCTTGCCGAGGGTGAGCGTCTCCGTGGCCATCAGTGGGCGCTCCCCTCGAACGACTCCAGGTACTTGCTGAACTGGGCCCGCTGCTCGTCGAGCTCGGGGGACCCGTTGGGGTAGACGTGGTCGAACATGGTCACCGGCTCCGGGTTGGGCATGGCCAGCACCCGCTCGCGCAGGTGCACCGACTCGGCCCGGGCCTGCTCGTCGACCTCGGCGAAGAACGACTCGTCGACGATCTGCTGCTTGGTCAGGAACGCCTTCATCCGGGCGATCGGGTCCTTGGCCTGCCAGGCCTCGACCTCGCTGGCGATCCGGTAGCGGGTCGGGTCGTCGGAGGTGGTGTGCGCCCCCATCCGGTAGGTGTACGCCTCGATCAGGCTCGGGCCCTGGCCGTGCCGCGCGTTGTCCAGCGCGTGCCGGGTCACCGCGTACGACGCGAGCACGTCGTTGCCGTCCACCCGGACGCCGGGGAAGCCGAAGCCGCCCGCCCGCTGGTACAGCGGGACGCGGGTCTGCCGCTCCAGCGGCTCGGAGATGGCGTACTGGTTGTTCTGGCAGAAGAACACCAGCGGGGCGTTGAAGACGCTGGCCCAGACGAAGGACTCGTTGACGTCGCCCTGGCTGGTGGCGCCGTCTCCGAAGTACGCGATCACCGCCTCGCCGTCGTCGCCGCCGGTCTTGCCGTCCATGGCGACGCCCATGGCGTACCCGGTCGCGTGCAGGGTCTGCGCCCCGATGACGATCGTGTACATGTTGAACTTGAACTCGTTCGGGTCCCAGCCGCCCTGGTCGACGCCGCGGAACAGGCCCAACGGCATGATCGGGTCGATGCCCCGGCAGTAGAGCACGCCGTGCTCCCGGTAGGTCGGGAAGGCCATGTCCTGCGTGCGCAGCGCCCGGCCGGAGCCGACCTGCGCCGCCTCCTGGCCGAGCAGGCTGGCCCAGAGGCCCAGCTCGCCCTGACGCTGGAGCGCCGTGGCCTCGGCGTCGAGCTTGCGGACCAGCACGAGGTCGCGGTAGAGCCCGCGGTACTCCTCGTCGGTGAAGTCCACCCGGTACTCGGTCCCGTCCGGGCCGAGCGCGCTATCGATCCGCTCGCCCTCGGGCGTGAGCAGCTGTACGAGTTCCGGTTCGCCCGCCACGGCGGCGCGCTTGGAACGGGGTGCGGCCCGCCTGCTGCGGGTGGCGGCCCCGGGGTCGCCCTTTGCCATCCGTCTCTCCCTGTCTGGTCTGCGCCGGCGCCGGGGGGTGACCCGTGCCGCGCACATCGTGCGCCCGCCCGGCTGGTGCCGGATCGGTCCCTGGCGGCCGCGCCTAGCCCCGGTGAGGGTTGCCGCGCGGCGTGAGCCGGGTTCGTGGGGGGGAACCCGGCCCGGGAGCGCCGGCGCCGTACCGCACCAGCCGCGGGGTGCGCGGAGGTGGCGGCTGCGTTGCCGTCGTGCCTGAATGATTGCAGAGGAGGTGAGCGGGCCCACAGTATGGCCTCCCCCGCCCGTGACGTTCGGTCTGGTTCGCGACGCATGGGCTTTTTGTCACCTGGGCCGTCCCGGGCCGACGGACAAATTGTGTGTCGACACGCTGTGGTGGCTGGTGAACTGAGCGTCACCGGTCCAAGCTGATTGATGTCCCTGCTGGGCGCTTTCGAGGGGCTTCGCCCGATTCCCGCGCCATGCCGTCCGGCCGGGATCCTTGCCACCGCCGACGGACGAGGAGCGTGCCGTGTCCGAGCCAGCAGAGGGTCCGGGTACGCCGCTCCTCCGCCGCCACCAGGTGGGTTCCGGGGCCGACTACCGGCGGGTCGTCGGGGCGCACCGGGCACCCGGTACGGGCGGCGGTCCCCCCCGCGGCTACCTCTTCACGGTCGCGCTGCTCGCCGGCACCGCGTCCATGCCGATCCTGGCCGCGTTCAGCGCCGGGTCGGCCACCGTCGGCAACAGCGCCCTCCCGGACAGCAGCACCCCGTTCATCCCGACCCCTTCGGTCGGCCCGGTGGTCGTCCCGCTGCCCGTCGGCACCCAGCCTCCGGTCCTCCCCACCCGTGCGGCGACCAGCCCGCCGCCCCGCGCGCCGCTGCGCCCGGCCGCCCCCGCCCTGCCGGTCGACACCGACCTCGGCTCGCAGCGGCGATCACTGCCCGGCACTCCCGTTCCGCGACCCACCCGGGCCACGCCGACCGGTTCGCCGCGCCCGTCGCCGATACCGACGCCCTCGCCGTCGGCGTCCAACCCGGCCACCTCGGACCCGACACCGAGCCCGACAGCCGAGCCGACCAGCACCTGCACGAACCCGGCGACCGGCCCGTCGCCGACCGCGAGCCCGGATCCCGCTCCGACCACCTCGCCCGACGGATCCCCGTCGCCGACCAGCCCGCCGCCGGAGGAGCCACCCGTGCCGACCCTCCGCCCCACCCCCGACCCGGACCCGAGTCCCAGCGCCGCGGGCCAGGTCCGCACCTGACGGCTCAGGCCGGGTCGTCGGTGAGGCGGTGCCGGTTCGCCTCGATCCAGGCGTCCAGGGCGGCCGGATCGTCGGGGTCGACGCCATCCGCCATCAGCTGGGCGACCGCCGCCGTGGCCGGGCTGCGCCGCTCACCGGTGCTGTAGAGCCGGGCGAACTCGGGGACCAGTTCCTCGATCGCCTCGTCCGTCCGGCGGGCCGCCGCGGCCGGCAGCCCGCGCTGGCGCGCGGCGTACGCCGCCCAGCCGCGCAGCACCCGGGGCAGCATGGCCGCGTCGTCCATGTCCAGCACGGCCCGCCGGTGCACCCAGTCGAGCAGGAACAGCTCGGCGACGGTCGGGCTCCACCGCATCGGGTCGGCGTCCGGGAAGCTCGCCGCGTGGTCCAGCAGCAGGCCCAGGCAGAAGTGCAGCGACGGCAGCTCCGTGTCGGCCACCAGGTCCAGGCCGAACGTGGCCGCCTCCGGCGAGCCGAGGAAGCCCCGGACCAGCCGGGTACGGTCCTCGTCCGTCGGCGGCGGGACCTCCCCGGCACCCGCCGGCGCGGCCCGGTCGGGCAGCGCGGCCAGCCGCGCGCCGACCAGCGCCCGGTCGGTGGCGAGCGAACCCTGCGCGGGCAGCTCACCGAGGCTGTCGGTGATCGCCAGGTGGCGGCTCACCTCCGCGTGCATCCGGGCCGGGTCCTCGGTCCGGAACCAGGTGAACTCGTCCTCCGTGCAGATCTCCCGGGCCTGCTCGACGATCCGTCCGGCGGGACCGCCGACGAAGACGTCCTTGGTGATGCCGATGTTGTGGTCGACCAGCGCCACCAGGGCGTGTTCCGGCCCATCCTCGTCGTCGTAGGCGAAGGTGGCCAGGTAGGAGGTCTGGTCGCCGTACACGTCCCCGTACGCCCAGGCGCCGGTGAGGTGCACCCGCCCGAGCTGCCCAGCCCAGGCGGGGGCGTACGCGCCGGGGCGGACCCGGGCGGCGCCCTCGGCGTCCGGCACCAGGGCGGCGAAGACGGCGCGGATGGTGGTGGCGGCGGCGCTGCGCCGGCGCGACGTGGCGGCGAGGAACCCGGCGACGAACTCCCGGACGGCGGTTGCCCGGTCGGTCTCCGCGACGGCGTAGACGCTGCCCAGCAGGGCGGCACCGAGCATCTCCGCGTCGAGGGCGGAGTCGAGCCTCGTCACGTCGCGGGCGGCGTGCAGGACCGCCTCGTAGGGGGTCTGTGGCGTGGCCATGCCCCGACCCTACGCCGCCCGGCCGGCCCGGACACCGGTCAGCGCGCCCGGGTTCAGCGCCGCGCGGCGTCCCGCAGTGCCTCCCGGGCCTCGGTGTAGCGGGCCAGCACCGCCCAGACCGGGTTGAGCACGTACTTCTCGCCGACGCTGCCCACCGAGATCAGCAGCCGCCGTTCGGCCCGCTCCCGGACCCGGCGGGCCGCCCACCGGATCACCGGCCGGGTCAACGCCGCCACCAGCAGGCCGGCCAGCAGGCCGCCGAGGAGCAGCACCGTCGGCCAGGGCACCTCGCCGAGCTTCGGGTGGTCCAGGGCCGGCAGGCCGAGCACGCGCAGACCGTAGCCGAGGAGCAGCCAGGCCAGCCCGGCCGCCGCGGCGATCGTGACCAGCCACTGCAGGCCACCGACCAGCCGCCACCAGGTCGGCCGGTGCGCCATGCCCAGGTCGGTGGCGGCCACCGCGTGGTCCAGCGCGTCCGGCAGGTCGGCCAGCCGGGCCCGGGCCGCCGCGGTCACCGTGGCCGGCCAGGGTGCCGGCAGGTCGGCGGCGGAGCGGTCGGCCACCGCGCGGATGGCCAGGTTGAGCGCCGAGCGCTGCGCGGCGGTCGGATCGGGTACGGAGGTCGCCGCGACCAGGCTCTCCGCCGGCGCGTCGGGGTCCGCGCCGGGCAGGTGCAGCCGGCGCAGCGGGTCCGGGCGCAGCTTCCGCCAGCCCCGAACCAGCGGCCAGCCGGTCGTGCCGCCGGCCCGGTGCCGGTACGCCGCCTCGACCGCCTCGGCCACGGTCGGCACTCCGGCCGCCCCGGCCAGCGCGGCGGTGAGTTCCTGCGCCGACGCGTCGCCCGGTCGGGTCCGTGGCGGCTCCGGCCCGACCAGCGGCTCGAGCCTGTCCACCACGATGTCCACGTCGCCGGCCAGCCGACGCAGGGCGGCCTGCCGCTCGGCGACCGTACGCTCCAGCTCCGCGCGGAGCCCGTCCAGCCCGTCCGGGTCCACCGCCACGGTGGGCAGCAGCGGCACTCCCTCCAGCCCGTCGGCGTCGAGCAGCCGGCGCAGGTCACCGAGGACCCGGGGCAGCTCGGCCGGGGGCAGCCGGTCAGCCTGGTTGAGCACGACCACGGTCACGTCGCGGTGCTGGTGGAACTCGCGCAGATAGCTGGTGTGGATCACCCGGTCGGCGTACTTCTGCGGGTCGACCACCCAGACCACCAGGTCGACCAGGCCGAGCAGCCGGTCCACCTCCAGCCGGTGGGTCCGCTGGACCGAGTCGAAGTCCGGCAGGTCCAGCAGGACCAGGCCGTGCAGGCCGACCTCGTCGTCCCCGTCGAGCTGACTCTCCCGGACGAACCGGTGTCGGGGTAGCACCCCGATCCAGTCGAGCAGCCGGGACGCGCCGTCCGGCGGCCCCCAGACGCAGGCGTGCGCCACCCCGGTGGTCGGCCGGCGTACGCCGACCGGCGAGAGGTCCAACCGGGCGAGCGCGTTGAACAGGCTCGACTTGCCACTGCCGGTCGATCCGGCCAGGGCGACCACGGTGTGGTGCCCGGAGAGGGCGAGCCGGGTGCCGGCGCGTTCGACCACGGTGTGCGCGTGGACCAGTTGCGCGTCGGGCACCTGGCCGTCGACCGCGCCGAGGAAGCGCTGGAGCGCCTGGAGGCGTGCGATCAGGACGTCGGGATCGACCCGCTGCTCGCCCCGGAACGCCTCCCGCATCCGTCCGACGATGTTGCTCACCCGGGCCCACCCTCCGCGCGACCGCTCGGCACGCTCACCGGCTGCCGCCCTGGTCGGCGGCCGGCAGCCCCGGGCCGTCGGTGCGGGACAGGCCGCTGCGGTGCCGGGCCTGCTCCACCTCGGCCGCGGCCCGGCGCAGCGTCTCGCCGGTCCGGGCGGCCGGGCGGGCGGCCTCGGTGCGGGCGAGGAACCGGCCGGACTCCTCCTCCAGCAGCGTGCCGACCCGGTCGAGGAGGTCCACCCGGGCCTTGTTGGCCAGGTTCCGCACCGCCTGGTCCCCGAAGATCGCCTGGAGAACGGTCTGCCCGGCGACCGCGGTGCCGGCGCCGGTGGCGACTTCCAGCCCGGTCGGGATGAAGGCGGTGGAGGCGAAAACCCCGATCATGACGGCCAGGCCGGTCGCATTGACCGCGTACGCGGCCGTGCGGGCCACGAAGCGGCGGTCGCCGCCCTCGACCCGGACCAGCTCCAGCACCCCGCGCTGCCAGTCGCGGACCAGCCGCTCGGCGCGCTCGGCGAAGTCGTCCGAGGCATGGGCGAGCCCCGGTTCGAGCAGTGCCGCCCCGGCCGGGTGCGCCTTCCACCCGGTGTACGCGTGCTCCGCCGCCTCGGCGGCCACCCCGCGCAGCAGCGTGACCAGCTGGGACTCGATGGCCGTCCGCAGCTCGGCGGCGGGGGCGGGACGGCCGGTGATCGTGGCGACCACCCGGTCCCGCAGCCGGCCGATCCGGGCCTCCAGGGTGCGGAAGAACTCGCCGGTGCCGACGAACTCCTGCCAGCGGGCCAGCACCTCGCCGCGGAGCAGCCGGCCGTCCTTGAGCCCCTGGTCGACCGTCCGCTGCGCCCCCCGGTACGCGGCCCGGACCCGCTCGTCGAGCGCCCCGGCGGCGTCCACCTGCTCGTCGGCGGCGTCGGCCAGCGCGTCCACGGTGGGGTGCAGCGCGGCCAGCGCGCCGTCGAGGGTCTGCCGGACCACGGCCGAGCGGGCCTCGGCGTCGGCGGCGAGTCGGCCGGCCCAGGTGCTCAGCGGGGCGGTGACCTTGTCCGGGAGCAGCCCCTGCCCGTCGACCCAGGTCTCCGGGAGGACGAAAAGCGGCGCGGCGCCCAGGTCCTGCGCGGCGAGCATCTCCGACAGGTGGGCGGCGATCTCGTCGGCCGCCTCCGGGGGCACCCGGTCGAGGACCATGGCGATCGCCGTCCCCCGCGACCGGGCGCTGCGCAGCAGCTCCCAGGGGACGGCGTCGGCGTACCGGGCGGCGGTGGTGACGAAGAGCCAGAGGTCGGCGGCGGCCAGCAGTTGCCCGGCGAGCGCCCGGTTGGCGTCGACCACCGAGTCGATGTCGGGCGCGTCGAGGAAGGCCAGTCCGGCCGGCAGTGCGGGGGCGGTGACCAGGTGCAGAGTGCCCGGCTCGTCGCTCGGCACGCTGGTGCGGGTCAGCCCGGGAAGCAGCTCGCCCTGCCGGAACCACGCCGAGTCGGCGGGGTTGCAGACCAGGACCGGGGAGCGGGTGGTGGGGCGCAGCACCCCGGCGGCGCTGACCCGCGCCTGGACCAGGCTGTTGACCAGCGTCGACTTGCCGGCGCCGGTGGAGCCGCCGACCACCACCAGCAGCGGGGCGTCGAGCCGGGCGAGCCGGGGCAGCAGGTAGTCGTCGAGCTGGTCGGCGAGGGCGGCGGCGGTACGCCGGGCCGGTTCGGCCGAGGGCAGGGCCAGCGGGAACCGGGCCGCTCCGATCGCCGCCCGCAGGCCGGCGAGCGCGGCGGGCAGATCTTCCGCGCTGGTGGCGGGCGGATCGTCCCCGGCATCGGGTCCGGTGCGGGCTGCGACGGCGGGCGCGCCGGAACGGGCGGCGGAATCGCCATGCGTCGTCACCGCTAAAGCGTGCCCGACCGATGCAAGGTAAGACAACCGGACGGTAATAACGGTCAGGTTGCGTCGGGTCGACTCAACCTCGACTTGCGGTTTGCCGATAGCATGGCACTATTGAGTCAAGTTCACTCAACTTGTGGTGCGGTCGCTGCGGGCGACCCGCCGGGCAGGCCTGTTGACCTGCTCACCCGTTACGAAGCGAGGAAGCGAACATGGCACGTGCGGTCGGCATCGACCTCGGCACGACGAACTCCTGCGTCAGCGTTCTCGAGGGCGGTGAGCCCACCGTCATCGCCAACGCTGAGGGCTCGCGTACGACCCCCTCGATCGTCGCGTTCGCCCGCAACGGCGAGGTGCTCGTCGGTGAGGTCGCGAAGCGCCAGGCGGTGACCAACCCCGACCGGACCATCCGCTCGGTCAAGCGGGAGATCGGCACCAACTGGACCGTCGACATCGACGGCAAGAAGTACACCCCGCAGGAGATCTCGGCCCGCACGCTGATGAAGCTCAAGCGGGACGCCGAGGCGTACCTGGGCGAGCAGATCACCGACGCGGTGATCACCGTCCCCGCCTACTTCAACGACGGCCAGCGTCAGGCCACCAAGGAGGCCGGTGAGATCGCCGGCTTCAACGTGCTGCGGATCGTCAACGAGCCGACCGCGGCCGCCCTGGCGTACGGCCTCGACAAGGGTTCCAAGGAGCAGACCGTCCTGGTCTTCGACCTGGGTGGCGGCACCTTCGACGTGTCGCTGCTGGAGCTGGCCGAGGGCGTCATCGAGGTCAAGTCCACCAGCGGTGACAACCACCTCGGTGGTGACGACTGGGACCAGCGGATCATCGACCACCTGGTGAAGACCTTCCGCGGCGAGCACGGCATCGATCTGTCCCAGGACAAGATGGCCATGCAGCGGCTCAAGGAGGCGGCCGAGAAGGCCAAGATCGAGCTGTCCGCCGCCACCACCACCAACATCAACCTGCCGTACATCACCGCCGGTTCGGCCGGCCCGCTGCACCTCGACGTGACCCTGAGCCGCGCCGAGTTCCAGCGGATGTCGCAGGACCTGCTGGACCGCTGCAAGGGCCCGTTCGAGCAGGCCGTGAAGGACGCCGGGATCAAGGTCTCGGACGTCGACCACGTCATCCTGGTCGGTGGCTCGACTCGGATGCCGGCCGTGACCGACCTGGTCAAGCAGCTCACCGGCAAGGAGCCCAACAAGGGCGTGAACCCGGACGAGGTCGTCGCCGTCGGCGCCGCCCTCCAGGCCGGTGTGCTCAAGGGTGAGGTCAAGGACGTCCTGCTGCTCGACGTGACCCCGCTGAGCCTGGGCATCGAGACCAAGGGCGGCATCTTCACCAAGCTCATCGAGCGCAACACCACCATCCCGACCAAGCGCTCCGAGGTCTTCACCACGGCGGACGACAACCAGCCGTCGGTGCTGATCCAGGTGTTCCAGGGCGAGCGGGAGATCGCGGCCTACAACAAGAAGCTCGGCACCTTCGAGCTGACCGGCCTCCCGCCGGCGCCGCGCGGCGTGCCGCAGATCGAGGTCACCTTCGACATCGACGCCAACGGCATCGTCAACGTGCACGCCAAGGACCTTGGCACCGGCAAGGAGCAGAAGATGACGATCACCGGCGGCTCCTCGCTGCCGAAGGACGACATCGAGCGGATGCGCCGGGACGCCGAGGAGCACGCCGAGGAGGACAAGCGCCGCCGCGACGAGGCGGAGACCCGCAACGTGGCCGAGGCGCTCCAGTGGCAGACCGAGAAGTTCCTCGCCGAGAGCGGCGACAAGCTGCCCAGCGAGAACCGCGACCAGCTCAACGAGGCGCTCGGCGAGCTGCGCAGCGCGCTCGGCGGTCAGGACATCGACAAGATCAAGGCGGCCCACGAGCGGCTGGCCCAGGTCTCCCAGCAGGCCGGCTCGCTGCTCTACTCGCAGCAGCAGGGCGAGCAGGGCGAGCAGGGCGAGCAGGGTGCGCCGGGGGCGGCCGGGCCGGGCGCGGGTGCGACCGGTGGCGCGCAGGCCGGCGGCGCCGACGACGTGGTCGACGCCGAGATCGTGGACGAGGACAAGAAGTGACGTTCCGTCCCGGACACGTTCTGACGGCAGAGGGATGAGGTAACCGCATGACGGAGAAGCCACGAGCCGCCAGCCCGGGTTCCACCGGGTCGGCGCCGGGTGGCTCCGCGGCCGCCGGGCAGGGCTCCGGCGACGAGCCACGGGTCGTCATCCGTGACAAGCGCAAGATCGGCAAGTCCACCGCGCAGTCCGCGGCCGACGCGGCGGCGGCGGACGCCGCGGCCGACGCGCCGGCCGAGGGGCTGGTCGAGGAGGCCGAGGTCGTGGTCGACGAGATCGAGGCCGAGGCCGAGGCCCCGGTCTCCGGCCCGGCGGTGGTCGACGCGCCGGCCGAGCCGACCGAGGAAGTGGAGGCCGCCCCGGCGGGCGCGCCGCTCGGCGCCGAGCTGGAGTCGCTCCGGGCCGAGCTGGACGAGCGGACCCGCGACCTGCAGCGCGTGTCGGCGGAGTACGCCAACTACCGCAAGCGGGTCGACCGGGACCGCAACCTGGTTCAGGAGCAGGCGACGGGCGGGGTGCTGACCGCGCTGCTGCCGATCCTCGACGACCTGGACCGGGCCCGCGAGCACGGCGACCTGGTGGGGCCGTTCGGCTCGGTGGCCGAGCAGCTCACCACCGCGCTGGGCAAGTTCGGCCTGACCGCGTTCGGCGAGCAGGGCGACCCGTTCGACCCGACCCGGCACGAGGCGGTGGCCCACCAGACCTCCGCCGACGTGACCGAACCGACCTGCGTGCAGGTCATGCGCCGGGGCTACCAGCTCGGCGAACGGCTGCTGCGGCCCGCCCTGGTCGCGGTCGCCGACCCGGAGTAGTGCCGACCCGTGACGTCCCGCCCGCCCGCACCGGGCGGGCGGGACGACCGGGGTACGTCCCGTGGAAGGGGGTGGACCGGTGAGTTCCAAGGACTGGATCGAGAAGGACTACTACGCCGCGCTGGGCGTGGAGAAGTCCGCCTCCTCGGACGAGATCAAGAAGTCGTACCGGAAGCTGGCCCGGGAGTCGCACCCGGACCACAACCCCGGTGACCCGAAGGCCGAGGAGCGGTTCAAGACCGTGTCCGAGGCGTACGCGGTGCTCGGCGACGAGAAGAAGCGCCGCGAGTACGACGAGATGCGCTCGCTCTTCGGCTCGGGCGCGTTCCGTCGCAATGCCCGTGGCGCAGGCCAGCCGGGCGGCATGCCGTTCGACGTCTCCGACCTGTTCGGCGGGGCGGCCGGCGGCACCGACACCCGGTTCGGTGGCGGCGGCTTCACCGACCTGTTCAGCTCGATCTTCTCGGGCGGCGGTGGCGGTGCGGCCCGGGCGCGCGGGCCGGCGCGTGGCCGGGACGTCGAGGCCGAGGTGGCGCTCGACTTCGAGGACGCCGTACGTGGCGTCACGTTGCCGCTGACGCTGCGCGCGCCCGGGGTCTGCGACACCTGCCACGGCAACGGAGCGAAGCCCGGCACCCAGCCGGTGGCCTGCCCGGTCTGCCACGGCGCCGGGGTGACGACCCGCAACCAGGGGTCGTTCAGCTTCTCCGAGCCGTGCCGCAACTGCCAGGGCGTGGGCACCATCGTCGAGGAGAAGTGCCCGGAGTGCCACGGCACCGGCGGGGTGACCAAGACCCGGACGCTGAACGTCCGCTTCCCCGCCGGGGTGGCCGACGGCCAGCGCATCCGGCTGGCCGGCCGGGGTGAGCCCGGCGAGCGGGGCGGTCCGGCGGGCGATCTGTTCGTCCAGGTGAAGGTGCGCCCGGACGAGCTGTTCGGGCGTAGCGGGGACGATCTGACCGTGACCGTGCCGATCACGTTCGCCGAGGCCGTGCTCGGCACGGACCTGCGGGTGCCGACCCTGGACGGCACGGTGACCCTCCGGGTGCCACCGGGTACTCCGAGCGGTCGGGTGCTCCGGGCCCGGGGCAAGGGCGTCGTACGCAAGGACGGCCGCGCCGGTGACCTCCTGGTCACCCTCGATGTGGTGGTTCCGGCAAAGGTGTCGGACGAGGCGAGGGCGGCGCTGGAGGCGTTCGCGGAGCAGACCCCACCCGCGGCGCGGGAACATCTCGACGCGCGGGTGCGTCGGTTCGGTTGATCGGGTGAGCAGGCAGCGGAGGTGAGCGGGGATGTCGCAGGAGTTCGTCGGCTCGGGTGACCCTGCCTACGAGGCCAAGGTGCTGATGATCTCGGTCGCGGCGCGGATGGCGGGCATGCACCCGCAGACCCTGCGCCAGTACGACCGGCTGGGCCTGGTGCAGGCGGGCCGGGCGGCCGGTGGTGGTCGCCGCTACAGCGTCCGGGACGTGGTGCTGCTCCGCGAGGTGCAGCGCCTCAGCCAGGACGACGGGATCAACCTGGCCGGGGTCAAGCGGATCATCGGGCTGGAACGGCTGCTCGAGGAGGCCCAGCAGCGGGTGGCCCGGCTGGAGGCGGAGCTGGACGCCGCGTACCGCCGAATCGCCGAGCTGGAGTCGCTGGGCGGTTTCCCCCGCGGCGACCTGGTCCCCACCAACCGCACCTCGACGGCGCTCGTCGTCTGGCACCCCCGCCGCACCCCCGACCGCTGATCCCCTACTCCGCCGCCCACTGACGCAGGCCGGCGTGTGCCCTTCCGGGCCGCGCCGGCCTTCCGCGTTTCGCTCCCCCTGACCGGCTGCATGTCCACGATGCCGACGTGGGTCAGTCGGCGGCGCGCCGGCGGTAGCGGGCCATCTTGTCGCGGCTGCCGCAGACCTCCATGGAGCACCAACGGCGGCTGCCTGCCCGCGAGGTGTCCAGGTAGATCAGCGTGCACGTGTCGCTGGAGCATTCGCGCAGGCGGTTGGCGTGGGAGCCACCGAGCAGGTCGACGCCGTCGCGCGCCACGAACGCCAGCAGCCCGTCGGCGGTGGGTGCCACGAGCAGTTTCGCCGAACCGTCCGCCGTGAGCCGGATCGCGGGGGGCGCCTTGGCCGCCCAGCGGTTCACCAGATCGATGGCTCGCCGGTCCAGCGGTTCCTCGAGGGCTCGGCCGCGCATCAGCCGGTAGAGGGCTTCGCGCAGCTCGCGGGCGCCGCGGAGGGTCGAGGCGGAAACCGGCACGGGGATGTCGGTCAGACCCGCCTCGAGGAACCAGCGCGCGAGATCGGCCGGGGCAGGGATGCGTTCGACGCTGGGGTCGCGCCACCGTAGGCCGTGGGTCGCGGTGAAGTCGATTGAAACCCGGCCGCCGACGAACCGGAAGGCCGCCTCATCGTGAAACACCACTCGATGATACCGGTTCAAGCGGTAACCCAGATCACTCCACGGGCGCTGTTGTGTTACCTGCTCGACCAGTAACGTCTCGGCGCATGAGAATTCTTGTCGTCGGGGCGGGCGCGACCGGAGGCTACTTCGGTGCCCAGCTCCAGCAGGCCGGCCGGGACGTCACCTTCCTCGTCCGGCCCAAGCGCGCCGACGTGCTCCGCGAGCGCGGGCTGCGAATCACCGGCCTGGGGACCGAGACCGTGCTCACGCCACGGCTGCTTACCGCCGCCGAGATCGATGGGCATTACGACGTCGTGCTCGTCTCGGTGAAGGCCACCGCGCTGCCGGCGGCGATCGACGACGTCGCCGCCGCGGTCGGCCCGCGTACCACGGTGATCCCGTTCTTGAACGGGATGGCGCACATGGACACGCTGAGCGAGCGGTTCGACGTGGACGCCGTGCTCGGCGGCGTGGTCCGCGTCCTCACCACGCTCGACGCCGAGGGTGACATCGTCCGGCTGGGCACCCTGGCCGAGATCGTCATCGGCGAACAGCAGGGCGGCCCGTCGCAGCGCGTCGAGCAGATCGCTGCGGTGCTGTCCGGCGCGGGCTTCGACTTTTCCGTCTCGCCGGACATCAGCAGAGCCATGTGGCACAAGTGGGTCTTCATCAGCACGCTCGGCGCCCTCAACACCCTGGTACGCGGTTCGGTGGGCGACGCTGTGGCAGTCCCCGAAGGCTCCCGTCTCGGCCCGCAGATCGCAGCCGAGGCGGCGGCTGTCGCCGCAGCAGCCGGGCATCCGGTGCCGAAGCAGGCCCTCGACAACGTCCAGGCCTTCGTGACCCGGCCCAACTCGGCCGACACCGCCTCGCTCTACCGGGACCTGGTCGCCGGGCAGCCGACCGAGGTCGAGCAGATCTTCGGCGACCTCACGGCGCGGGCCCGTGCGCTCGGCGTACCCACTCCGCTGCTGGACGCCACGACGGTGGCTCTGCGCGTGCACGAACAGCGCCTCACCTGCGGATAGTGTGCTGTCTCCAGGCTCAGCCGCCGGTTGGCCCAGGTCTGCCGCCCCTGGGCCGCCCGGTGGGTTCGGGGAAACCGGGGTGCCGGGCGGAGGCGATCCGCTAGCGTCTGAACCAGGCCCAACCAACTCAATCCGGACTCCGAACTGGCAGGGGGAGCCATGGCGGAATCGGCGAAGAAGGTGGCGCAACAGGCGGAGGAACGGCTGGAGAAGGTGGCCGAGAACGTCCGCGAGCGATTCGACCGGGTGACCGAGGGTCGCTTCACTGACAAGATCAAGGAAGGGCGCTTCGCCGACCAGGTCGATCACGGCATCGACCAGGGGCGCGCCGAGACGAGACGCCGGAGACAGGGCGGATCGGAACGCTGACGATCCGCGACGTGCGGGCCGGGACCCACGGGGGGTCCCGGCCCGTTCGCCGTCCCACGGCGGAACACCACCGAAGGTCAACAACGAAGCCGGCGGGGCCACATCCCGCCGCCAGGCAGCAAACCAGCTAGAGCCGCCGGTTCTCCCGCACCAGGCCGCCTTCGCACCAGTCCCGGTAGACGAAGAGGTCCGGTCGGGCCAGCAGCACCCGGCTGTTGTGCGCCCAGTTGCGCATCAGCTCGTCGCCGGCCCGCTCGGCCTGCTCGACCAGCTTGCGGAACCGGCGCTTCGGGTGGGCCCGGAAGTTCGTCCGGATGCCGTCGGCCGCGTAGATGTAGAGGCAGTGCAGGGCGAACCGGCGGGCCGGGCAGGCCGGGTCCATGGCCAGCTCGAAGAGCGTCTGCACCAGGTGGTCACCGGCGACCAGCAGGTCCCAGTCCTGCGGCATGGAGGCCAGCGGCACGGAGTCCGGCTGGTACGCCCACGCCCGCAGCTCGGCCGGCGAGGGGTCGACGGGGTTGGCAAAGCCGTGAAACGTCTCTTCCTGCACGCTCACCGGCCAACCTTCCGCTACCGCTTGCGGGGGCACCAGCCACCCGCAGACCCTGGCTGCTGGGGCGACACCGTAACTCGGTTTCGCCTGGCTGCGGTAGACCTTCCCGGAACCAATTCCACAACCGTTGGCCGGGCCGGATCCACCGTACGGTCGATCCGGCCCGACGACTCAGTCGCCCACCCGCACCGGCGCAGGTGGCCGGGTGGCGACCCGCCGGCGCAACCAGCGCTTGAACCAGGGCAGATCCGGCAGCCGGGCCAGCATCGGCCCGGTCACCACGGTGATCAGCACGTACGCCGTGGCGAGCGCGGCCAGCTTCGGTTCGACCGGGTACGCGGCGGCCACGGCGAGCCCGGCGATGACGATGGAGAACTCGCCGCGCGGGGTGAGCGCGAAGCCGGCCCGCCAGCGACCGGGCTCGGCGATCCCGGCCCGGCGGGCGGCCAGCCAACCGGTGGCCAGCTTCGTCCCCATGGTGACCACGGCCAGCAGCAGCGCCGGCAGCAGCACCGGCGGCATGTCCAGCGGGTCGGTGACCAGCCCGAAGAAGACGAAGAAGACCGCGGCGAAGAGGTCCCGCAGCGGGGACAACAGCTCGGTGGCGTGGTGCGCCACCGGCCCGGACAGGGCGATGCCGACCAGGAACGCCCCGACCGCGGCGGAGACCTGGAGCTTGGCCGCGACCCCGGCGACCAGCAGGGTCAGCCCGAGCACCCCGAGCAGCAGCGCCTCCGGGTCCTTCGCGGAGAGCGCGGCGGAGATCAGGTGGCCGTACCGGATCGCGACGGCCAGCACGAGGACCACGGTGAGCACCGCGACCGCGAGCGCGATGCCGCCCTTGACCAGGCCGACCCCGGCGAGCAGCGCGGTGACCAGCGGCAGGTAGAGGGCCATCGCCAGGTCCTCGATCACCAGCACGGAGAGGATCACCGGGGTTTCCCGGTTACCGACCCGGCCGAGATCGCCGAGCACCTTGGCGATGACGCCGGACGAGGAGACCCAGGTGACGCCGGCGAGCACCACGGCGGCCACCCAGCCCCAGCCGAGCAGCAGTGCGAAGGCGAAGCCGGGCAGCGCGTTGAGCACCGCGTCGATCAGGCCGGCCGGGGCGGCCGAGCGGAGGTTGCCCACCAGCTCGTTCGCGCTGTATTCCAGGCCGAGCATGACCAGCAGCAGGATCACGCCGATCTCCGCGCCGACGGCGAAGAACTCCTCGCTGGCGTTCAGCGGCAGCAGGCCGCCGTGGCCGAAGGCGAGTCCGGCGAGCAGGTAGAGGGGGATGGGCGAGACGCCGAACCGGCGGCTGAGCCGGCCGAGCAGGCCGAGCAGGAGCAGCAGCGCGCCGACCTCGACGAGCAGTGTGGTGGTTTCGTGCATCCGCCTCAGCCGTCCGGGTCCGCTTCGGCGAGGATCGCCGTCACCCCGTCGAGGCCCTGTCGGGTTCCGACGACGACCACCACGTCACCGGCCGCGAAGCGAAAGGTGGGGTCCGGCGAGACGATCACCTCGCCGTCACGAAGCACGGCCACGATGGACGCGCTCGTGCGGGTGCGCGCCCTGGTGTCGCCCAGCCGCTTGTTGACGTACCTCGAGCCGGCCGGGATGGCGATCTGCTCGGTGAGCAGTCCGGCGGCCTGCTCGCGCAGCCCGGAGAGCTGGCCGAGCATCAGCGAGGCGCCGAGGATGTCGGCCAGCGCCTCCGCCTCGTCGTCGGTCAGCGGGATGTCGGCCTGGCAGGAGTCGGGATCGTCCGGGTCGTACAGGACGAGGTCCCGGCGGCCGTTGCGGTGGGAGACCACGCCGAGCCGGCGCCCGGATTCCGTCACCAGGTCGTGACGTACGCCGATCCCCGGTAGGGCAGTCTGTTCGACACGTACTCGCACCCAGGTGAGGCTACCCTGTCCGGCGGCCGGATGAATGCGCGAAGATCATTCCCGCTGGTCGCCCCTTCGACGGACAATTGACCATCGCACGCAGGGAAGGCGACCGTGCCGAGGAGGTCTGATGATCGCTCGGAAGCTTCTCCCGGCCGTCGCGCTGCTGCTGCCGGCCCTCGCTGCCTGCTCGATCGGCGACGTCCGGCGGCCGCCGCCGACGCGGGCGCCCGGCCCGGTGCTGACCGCACCGGCGCCGCCGCGCGTCGTCGACATCGACGAGGTACGCCACGTCCGGGTCGCCGTCCCGGAGCGGTACGACCGCCCGTTCGTCGAGTTCGTCGACGCCGAGCACGGCTACGCCCTCTTCGCCGCCTGCGACAGCCAGCCGCCCGGCCGGAGCTGCAGCGCCCACCTGTATTCCACCCTGGACGGCGGGCGCTCCTGGCAGCCGCTGCGGCATCCCCGTCCGGTAGCCGAGGACCAGCAGCTCTACGCGGCCCCCGGTGTGCTGGCGCTGCTCGCCGAGCCCTACGGCTGGTACACGTCGACCGACGGCGGTGCCGGCTTCATCCACACCACCGGGGACGAGCCGCCGCCTGTGCTGGTGGGCGCCCGCGGTCGCTTCCAGGTCATCGAAGGGCTGGGCGAGGTCGGCGAGTGGGACGGTCAGCGGCTGCGTCCACTGGCCAACCAGGCGTCCGTGCCGGGGCTGAACACCGTCGGCCAGGACGGCGACCTGCTCGTGGCGGCCGGTGCGGCCGGCGGGCGGCCGTACGCGGCGATCTCCCGGAACCAGGGGCGGAGTTGGCGGGCGACACCGGTGCCGGCGCTGGACGGCGAGGTAGGCGTGCTGCGGGTGACGCTCGCGCCGGACGGCGGCATGTGGCTGGTCGGTGAACGGCCGGACCGGACGGGCTTCCCAGCGCTGTGGCGGTTCGCGGGCCCGACGTCGTGGGAGCGGGTCCGCGCCGACGGGCATCCGGCGCAGGCACGGTCAGTGGTACCGATCGGCGCCGGGCTGCTCGCGGTGACCGGCCCGGGCGGGGTGGGCGTGGTGGCCGGGGGCCGCTACTACCACGTCGACTGGCCGCTGACCGCCGACCACTATCTGACGGTGCTCGCCGACGGCACGATCGTCGCCCGTGGCCCGGCCGACGTCATCCTCGGCACCGGCTGGACCGCCAACCGGCGCTGGGTCAAGGTGATCCTGGACGGCGACTGACCCAGCCGGCTGCCGGTGTGCGACCCATGGGAAAGCCAGCGCTATCAAGAGGAGGGGCTTCGTTCAGCCACGTAGACGCCCTTGCCCTGGTGGCCCTCGACCAAGCCTTCCGCTTGGAGGATCAGCAGCGCTGAGCGGACTGGCTCTGCGGAGACTCCGTGGTGCGCGATCAGCTCGCGCAGGGACGGGAGCTTGTCGCCGGGGGCGTACTCGCCCGAGGCGATCTTGTCTCGGATGTCCTGTGCGATTCGCTGGCGGTCGGAAACGCGAGGCATGGCGCTCAGCTCGCCTGCTTCGGCTCGGCGACGAAGACGCCTACCCCCTCCAGGGTCTCGGTCAGGCCGGTCGCGCGCAGAATCATCATCGCCTTGCCGACCACGGTGTCCGATACGCCGTATTCCTTGCACAGTTGTGACCGGCTCGGCAGTTTGGTGCCGGGCGGCCACTCTCCCGAATCGATCTTGTTCTTCAGCTCGTCTGCGAGCACCTGGTACTGCTGCTTGGGCATACACACTCCCCGGATGGCACGCCCATTCGATCACGCAGCAACCTCCAACCTCAAGCAATCGTTGGTTGGCCATTGACCCACAACCGCTAGCGATTGTTGGTTCCTAATGAACGCTCCCGGATGGCACTGGGGCGCTCATCTGGTCGGGGCGGGCGTCCCCCTTGGTCCGTCCCGACCTCGCGGATCTGCCCTGCTGCCGTACTCCCGAACAAAGCTGCGGTGGCAGGGTAGGGCGGCCCGGTTGATCAACGCCCACTCGGTCAGGCCGCTCCCTTCCGCCCTCGCCGACCGATCGTTGAGGAGGGACCAGCATCATGCGTAATCTCCTGC
The DNA here is from genome assembly GCF_042871425.1 of Micromonospora sp. NPDC005806. Lineage (NCBI taxonomy): Bacteria > Bacillati > Actinomycetota > Actinomycetes > Micromonosporales > Micromonosporaceae > Micromonospora > Micromonospora sp. NPDC005806. Next base: position 30,875 of record NZ_JBIAIL010000044.1, read on the forward strand.
GACCCCGATCGAAGCGCCGGAACAGCGGCGCGCCCAACCAGCCGCCGGCTGGTGCGTACCGCTCGGCGTCGTACCTCCCGCTGCGGCCTTGGCAGGTGCGGAGCCGGACCTTCGCCACCCGCCGCCGGGGCCTGGACCCGGTCGACGTTGTCGCGTTCCTCGACCGGGTGGCGGGCGACCTTGCCGCCGCGCATGCCGACGTGGTCCGCAGTCGGGAGGAGGTGGCCCGGGTCAAGGACGCGCTCCGCGAGTGGCAGTCCCGGCAGGCCCACACGATGCGCGACCTGGCCGGACGACCGTGACCAGCCGCTACGTCATTCACCTGCCGGTCACCGCCGCCGACCTGGCCCGGGCCAAGATCTTCGCCCGGACCGCCGGTCGTTCGCTGGCCTTCCTCGCCGCGGTCGACCTCGGCGGGATCACCGTTTCGACCGAGGACAACCAATGCGTACGCCACTGGGTGTTCTGCGACCGCAAGCTCGACGGCGGCCGACGTTGCGTCCTGCGTGCCGATCACGAAACGCCGTGCACCGCGCGCTTACCTGGACGGCCCGGGCGGTGATGGCGTGACCGACTCAACTCCAAAGGGCGCTCGCCCCCCGGCCGACGGCTGGCGCTCCCGTTCGACCCTTGCCCTGGCGAGGCATCCTGGAGCGGCGGTGACCGGCGTCACACCGCTCGAGTTGAGCGGAATAGACTCAACTCTGGTTGTGTCATTCCCAGTGGACACGCCGATCCAGGGGAGCCCATGAACACGGAACGCCTCACCACCAAGAGCCGCGAGACCATCACCGGTGCCGTCGCGCTGGCGAACCAGCGCGGTCACGCCACCGTGGAGCCCTGGCACCTGCTGCTGTCGCTGCTGGACACCGAGGGCTCGACCGCCGCCGGCCTGCTGCGCGCCGTCGGGGCCGACCCCGCGGAGCTGCGCCGGGTCGCCCAGCGTTCGGTCGACACCCTGCCCGCCGCGCGCGGCTCCAGCCTCGCCGAGCCGACCCTGGCCCGCGAGTTCGTCAACGCCATCGGTGCCGCCGAGCAGATCGCCCGGCCGCTGGGCGACGAGTACACCTCCACCGAGCACCTGCTCTCCGGCCTCGCCCGCGTCGGTGGCGCGGTCTCGGTCGCGCTGAAGAACGCCGGCGCCACCGAGGAGAACCTGGTCGCCGCCTTCCCGACCGTCCGCGGCGGGGACCGCCGGGTCACCACGGCCGACCCGGAGCAGACCTACCAGGCCCTGGCCAAGTACGGCGTGGACCTGACCGCCAGCGCCCGCGACGGCAAGATCGACCCGGTCATCGGCCGCGACTCGGAGATTCGCCGGGTGATCCAGGTGCTGTCCCGGCGGACCAAGAACAACCCGGTGCTGATCGGTGAGCCCGGCGTCGGCAAGACCGCCATCGTCGAGGGCCTCGCCCAGCGGATCGTCGCGGGCGACGTGCCCGAGTCGCTGCGGGACAAGAAGCTCGTCTCGCTCGACCTCGGCGCGATGGTGGCCGGCGCGCAGTACCGCGGCCAGTTCGAGGAGCGGCTGAAGTCGGTGCTGGAGGAGATCAAGAACTCCAACGGCCAGGTCATCACCTTCCTCGACGAGCTGCACACCGTCGTGGGCGCCGGCAAGGGCGAGGGCTCGATGGACGCCGGCAACATGCTCAAGCCGATGCTGGCCCGCGGTGAGCTGCGGATGGTCGGCGCGACGACCCTGGACGAATACCGCGAGCACATCGAGAAGGACCCGGCGCTGGAGCGCCGCTTCCAGCCGGTGCTGGTCGGCGAGCCGACCATCGAGGACACCATCGGCATCCTGCGCGGCCTCAAGGAGCGCTACGAGGTGCACCACGGCGTACGGATCACCGACGCCGCACTGGTCGCCGCCGCCGCCCTGTCGGACCGCTACATCACCGACCGGTTCCTGCCGGACAAGGCGATCGACCTGGTCGACGAGTCCGCGTCCCGGCTCCGGATGGAGATCGACTCCCGTCCGGTGGAGGTGGACGAGATCGAGCGGGCGGTGCGCCGGCTCGAGATCGAGGAGATGGCGCTGGCCAAGGAGCCGGACGCCGCGTCCGCCGAGCGGCTGGAGCGGCTGCGCAAGGAGCTGGCCGACAAGCGCGAGCAGCTCACCGCGCTCTCCGAGCGCTGGCAGTTGGAGAAGAGCCACATCACCAAGCTCTCCACCGCCAAGGAGGAGCTGGAGCGGCTGGGCGGCGAGGCCGAGCGGGCCGAGCGTGACGGCGAGCTGGAACGCGCCGCCGAGCTGCGGTACGGCCGGATCCCCGCCCTCAAGGCCGAGCTGACGCGGGCCGAGGAGGAGCTGGCCCGGCTCCAGGCCGACGGCGCGATGCTCAAGGAGGAGGTCGGCGCGGACGACATCGCCGCCGTGGTCGCCTCCTGGACCGGCATCCCCGCCGGCCGGCTGCTCGAGGGCGAGACCGCCAAGCTGCTCCGGATGGAGGAGTCGCTGCAGTCTCGCGTGGTCGGCCAGTCCGAGGCCGTCGCCGCGGTCTCCGACGCGGTCCGCCGCGCCCGGGCCGGCGTCGCCGACCCGGACCGCCCGACCGGCAGCTTCCTCTTCCTCGGTCCGACGGGTGTCGGCAAGACCGAGCTGGCCAAGGCGCTCGCCGAGTTCCTCTTCGACGACGAGCGGGCCATGGTCCGCATCGACATGAGCGAGTACGGCGAGAAGCACTCCGTCGCCCGCCTGGTCGGCGCCCCTCCGGGGTACGTCGGCTACGAGGAGGGCGGCCAGCTGACCGAGGCGGTGCGCCGCCGGCCGTACTCGGTGGTGCTGCTGGACGAGGTGGAGAAGGCCCACCCGGACGTCTTCGACGTGCTGCTCCAGGTGCTCGACGACGGCCGGCTCACCGACGGCCAGGGCCGCACGGTGGACTTCCGCAACGCGATCCTGATCCTCACCTCGAACCTCGGCTCGTCGATCATCAGCGACCTGACGCTCGCCGAGGAGCAGCGCCGAGAGGGCGTCCTCGCGGTGGTCCGGTCGCACTTCAAGCCGGAGTTCCTCAACCGCCTCGACGACATCGTGGTGTTCGCCGCCCTGCAGGGCGAGGACCTGCGGGCCATCGTGGACATCCAACTCGACCGGATGCGCCGCCGGCTGGCTGACCGCCGGCTCGGCCTGGAGATCACCGACTCCGCCCGTCTGTGGATCGCCGAGCACGGGTACGACCCGATCTACGGCGCCCGCCCGCTGCGCCGACTGGTGCAGTCGGCGATCGGCGACCAGCTCGCCAAGGCGCTGCTGGCCGGCCAGATCCGCGACGGCGACACGGTCCGCGTCGACCTCGCCGACACGAAGGACGCCCTCTCCGTCACCGCCGCCTGACCACCCTCGTCCGTCCGCCCGGCCGGTCCCGCCGCACCGCGGCCCCCGGCCGGGCGGCCGTCGTTGACCAGGAAAGTTCGCGTCGGGCAACGGGACGCAAACTTCTTGATCAACAGGGTCGGCGGCGGCCACCGCGGGCAATAGTGAGGACATGTTGGGGATGGGGAAGAAGGAGCGGGAGCTGGAGGCGGCCGTCAAGGAGCTGGCGAAGGCGGACACGCTGGCGTTCGGTGGGGTGGGGATCGCCGGCCAGATCCTGCCGGCGACGGACGCGTACCGGCACGTCGAGCATGCCCTCCGGGAGCATCCGGCGCAGGCCCGGAAGAAGGTCGACTGGCTGCTGAAGCACGGGTCGCCGGCGGGGAAGGCGTACGCGGCCGCGCTGCTGGACACCGTCGACCGGGCGGCCGGTCGGGCGGCCTGGGAGCGGCTGCGCGACGACGAGGGCGAGTTCACCACGTTCACCGGCTGCATCATGGGCCGCGCCACCCTGCGGGAGTACGCCACGGAGCGCCTCGCCGGGGAGTGACCACCGGCCCACCGGGAGCGGGGCTGCGGAAAACGACCGAGGGCCTTAGCGTTCCGCCATGACCTCTCCCGACGCCGCGCCGGCCCGGTCCGCCCGGCCCGGTGCGGTCACCGTCGCGTACTGGTTACAGGTCGCCGCGGTGGCCGTCCTGCTCGTCCTCGTCTGTCTGGTGATCGTCGAGGCGGTGCGCTATGACGCGCAGATCGACGAGGCGCTCCGCCGGGTGCCCGACGCCGACCCGGCCGAGGTCTCCGACGAGCGGGGCGGGAACGTCTTCATGGCGTGCTTCATCGGCGTCCCGGCCCTGCTGCTCGCGGGCTGGCTCGCCGCCACCGCGCTGCCGCTGCGCCGGGGCAGCAACATCGCCCGGATCCTGGTGTTCGTGGCCGCGGGCGGGCAGCTGCTGCTCTGCGTCGGGCAGGGCTGCCTCGGCCTGGCGATCGTCCCGCTCGCGTTCGTCGCCGCGACGCACGCCCCCGAGTTCGCCCCGTCGGCGGGCGTGCCCACCGACGCCGGCGACTGGGAGCAGTCGAAGTTCCTCGACGCCCTCTACGCCCAGAGCGACGGCCCGGGCGCGGTGACCTCCGCGGTCGGCGGTCTCGGGGTCCTGCTGGTGCTGGGACTCACCGCCGCCGTGGTGGTGCTGCTCCTGCTCCCCGATTCCCGGCGCTGGTTCCGGGGCCCGGCCCCGGTGCCGCCCGCCGGCCCCTGGCCTGCCTACGGGCACGGCTACGGACCGGGCTACCCGCAGCCCGTCTGGCCCACCCTCCCGCCGGGCTACCTCGTCTGCCCCGACCCGGCGCTGCACCTCGCCCACCCGCCCGCCGCCCCGACGACGACCACCTCGGACGCCGCCGGATCTGCCGATCACGAGGAAGCCGTCGACCGCCGGGACGCCCCGGCCGACGACGGTTCGGAGCAGCCACCGGCCGCGGGACGCGGCACCACGTAGCTGACCTCTCACTCAGCGAACGGCGCTTCGGCGCACGTGCGTCTGGTTGTTACCGTCTCCGCCGATGCACATTGGGGGGAGGCGGTCGTGAACGGTTCGATGGCGTACCTGGTGGCGACGCTGGGATGTCTCGTCGGGGTGGCCGGTGTCGTGATCGCCGTGGTGGCGATGCGCAAGGCCCGGCCCGGGCCACGCCCGCAGGCCCCTGACGACCCGTTCCGCGACCGGGACGCCGACGCGCTGCGCGGCGACCCCCGCGGGCTCAAGCCCGGCGACATCGTGGAGATTCGCCAGGTGCCGTACACGGTGCGTGGCTCGGTGCACCTGGTGGAGGGGGGCTGGAGCTGGGCGGAGCACCTGCTCGACGACGCCGGCGGGGTGAAGCGCTGGCTCTCCGTCGAGGAGGACCCGGACCTGGAGCTGGTGCTCTGGACCAGCGAGCCGTCCGCCACCGTCACCCCGGGCGCCCCGACGCTGGAGGTCGCCGGCCGGCGCTATCACTGGGACGAGTCCGGCCAGGCGCGCTACACCGCCACCGGGGGCACCGGCCTCGATCCGCGCGGCACCATGCGCTACCACGACTACCAGGCGCCCGGCGGGGCCCGGCTCTCCTTCGAGGCGTACGGGGAGGCCGGCTGGGAGGTGAACCTCGGCGAGAAGCTGCACCGCGCCGAGGTGATGATCTACCCGCAGGGCGGCCCGGACAAGGTGGCCTGAGCGTGCTCGTCGTGCTGGACGCCCCGTACGTCGACACCCGCGCCGTCGACCTGAGCCTGGCCCTCGGCGGCCCCGAACGCCCCGCCCTGTACGTCCGCGAGCTGACCCTGCCAGGCGGGCTGCGGCTGCGGCTGCGCCTGCTCGGCGCCTCGCACCAGGTGGTCTGCGGCGACCTCACCGAGACCGTCGCCTGCCTGCCCGGCCGGCCACCGCACCTGCCCGACAGCCTGCACGACGAGAACGTCGGCTACCGGTTCATCGCCACGGTGCTCCGGCCGACCGGCGCCGGCCTGCGCAGCCGGGTCGCCGCGCTCCGCGCCGAGCTGGCCGACGACCCGTATGCGCTGGTCGGGGTCTTCCCCGGCGACGTCGACGCGGTCACCGCGCTCTCCGTCCGCCCCGACCCGCCCGACGGCACGGTGGCCTGGCGCACCTGGCACGCGTATCCCCAGACCAACGAACTGGTCCTGACCGAGACGGTGGTGGCACTGTGACGTACCGACGCTGGTTCGTGGTGGGAGTGGCCGTCGCCGTGATCGGCGCGCTGGTCGCCGCCTTCGCGATCTTCTACGGCAACTTCTCCCCGCGCGGGTACGTCCAGGACCACTACCACCGGGCGGCGAGCCGGGACCTCGGCTCCGACGCGCTCGCGTACACGTCGGGCAGGACGCCGAGCCAGGTGTCGAAGGACATCACCGACACCTGGCAGCCGGCCGACCAGTACGTCGACGGCAGCGGCGTCTACCTGCGCTACGACGACGACTCGGTGGTGATCCTGCCGATCGCCGCCGGCTCGGTGATCCTGCTCGAGCGGATGACCACCGCCTACCCCCGCTACCACCACGTCGTCGGCGGTGGCTGGGGCTGGGGCCGTGGCAGCACCGTCCGGGGCGGCGGCCCCGGCGCCGGCAAGTAGCCCGTCCGACCCCCTCACCCTGGAGTCCCTGTGCAGCATCTCGTCACCGACCTGCTGGTCACCCTCGCGTACGGCGTGGTCGGCGTGGTCCTCATGGGCATCGGCTACGTGCTGGTCGACCTGGCCACCCCGGGCCGGCTCAACCACCTCATCTGGACCGAGCGCAACCGGAACGCGGCCCTGCTGCTCGCCTCCAACCTGGCCGGCGTCGGCATCATCGTGGTCGCCTCGATCGCCGCCAGCGAGGACGACTTCGTGCTCGGCCTGATCGGCGCGGCCGCGTACGGGATCCTCGGCCTGGTCATCATGGCGGCGGCCTTCATGCTGCTCGACCTGGCCACCCCGGGCCGGCTCGGCGAGTTGCTGGTCGACCCGGAGCCGCACCCGGCGGTCTGGGTCTCCGCCGTGGTGCACCTCGCCACCGGCGCGATCATCGCCGCCGCGATCAGCTGATGAGCGGCGGCAAGCGCCCGACCGCGGCGAAGGGGAAGTCGAACGCCCTGAAGGCCGGGCTGGTCTGGGCGTTCGTGCTGGGCGTCGCCGGCCTCTGCGTCGTCGGGATCGTCAGCGGCGACTCGGACGACCTGACCGTCCCGGCCCCGGCGGCCGACGAGCGCGCCGACACCGTGCCGATCCTCCAGGCGGCCTTCACCAGCCAGGGCATCTGCTACGGCTGGCGGCTGACCGACGGGTACGACGTGGTCAACGTCGGCTCGAACCTCGGTGACGGCACGGCGGCCGCGGGCGCGCCGGGGTGCCCACGCTGGATCGAGCTGACCGCGAACATCACGTACACCGCGGAGAGCAGCGAGGCCAACGACTCCGCCTCGATCCGGGTGCAGGGTTCGGACGACCTCGACGTCGCCGACCTGTACGCCATCGAGAACGGGCTGGACCGGTTCGGGCTGGACGAGGACGCGTTCATCGACGACCCGGGCTGGGCCGCCACCCGAGCCGCAACCACGCTGCCGCTGCTCGCCGCCGAGGCCGGCCTGGCCGCGCCCGCCGCCACCCCGAGCGCCGGCCCGTCGGCCGCCGCCAGCCCGCTGCCGGACGCCGGCGGCGACTTCTGGCGGGACCGTTGGGGCTGGCTGCTCGCCACGGTCGGCTTCTTCCTGCTCGCGGCGCTCCTCATCACCGTGGGCGTGGTGCAGCGCCGCCGGCAGCTCCGGGTACGCGTGCCCGCGCAGCGCGCCGGGGCGGAAGCCGCCGGGCGTACCCGGGAGGCGGCGTGACCACCGACGCGCCGGCGCGGCCGCACTGGCGACCGGCCCGCGCGGCGGTCCTGCTCGCGGTCTTCGTCTGCGCGGCCTGCGGCCTGGTGTACGAGCTGGCACTGGTCGCCCTGGGCAGCTACCTGATCGGCGACGCGGTCGGCCAGGCGTCGATCGTGCTCGGCGTGATGGTCTTCGCGATGGGCGTCGGCGCGCTGGTCGCGAAGCCGTTCCAGCGCCGCGCCGCCGCGGCGTTCGCCGTGATCGAGCTGACCCTGGCCCTGCTCGGCGGCCTCTCCGTGCTCGGCCTCTACGCCGCCTTCGCCTGGCTGGACCTGTACGGGCCGGCGCTGGTCGGCACCGCGTTCGTGCTCGGCCTGCTGATCGGTGCGGAGATCCCGCTGCTCATGGTGCTGCTGCAACGCATCCGCGAGCAGTCCGCCGGCAGTGCGGTGGCGGACCTCTTCGCCGCCGACTACGTCGGCGCGCTGCTCGGCGGGCTGGCCTTCCCGTTCCTGCTGATGCCGGTCTTCGGCCAGCTCAAGGGCGCCCTGGTGGTCGGTGCGGTGAACGCCGTCGCCGGCCTCGCGCTGGTGTGCACGGTGTTCCGGGCGGACCTCGGCCGCCGCGCGCGGCTCGCCCTCGGCGCCGCCTCCGTGGTGGTTGCCCTCGGCCTGGGGTACGCCTGGGTCACCGCGCACGACTTCGAGGTGACCGCGCGGCAGCAGCTCTACCGCGACCCGGTGGTGCACGCCGAACGCAGCCGCTACCAGGAGATCGTGCTGACCCGGTCGGTGCGGGAGATCGGCCACGCCGACACCGACCTGCGGCTCTTCCTCAACGGCGACCTCCAGTTCAGCTCGGTCGACGAGTACCGCTACCACGAGTCGTTGGTGCATCCGGCCATGCGTGGACCGCACGGCGAGGTGCTAGTGCTCGGCGCCGGGGACGGGCTGGCGCTCCGGGAGATCCTCAAGTACCCGGACGTGCGACGGGTCACCCTGGTCGACCTCGACCCGGCCGTGGTGCGGCTGGCCCGCACCGAGCCGCAGCTGCGCGACCTGAACCACGACTCGTTCGCCGACCCCCGGGTGCGGGTGCTCAACCTCGACGCGTTCGGCTGGCTGCGTACCGCCGCGGAACGGTTCGACGTGGTGGTCGCCGACCTGCCCGACCCGGACGAGACGGCCACCGCGAAGCTCTACACGATCGAGTTCTACGCGCTGATCCGCTCGGTGCTCGCCCCGGGCGGTCGGCTGGTGGTGCAGGCCGGGTCGCCGTACTTCGCGCCCCGGTCGTACTGGTCGATCGAGCGGTCGGTCCGCGAGGCCGGCTTCGCCACCGTGCCGTACCACGTGGACGTGCCGAGCTTCGGCGACTGGGGCTACGTGCTGGCCGCGCCCGGGTCGAGCCCGCCGACGCTGGCGCTGCCCGCCGACGCGCCGCCGCTGCGCTTCCTCACCCCGTCGGTGCTTGCCGCGGCGGCCACCTTCCCCGCCGACCGGGCCCGGATGGACGTGCCCGCCTCCACGTTGCTGCAGCCCAGAGTGCTCGAGTACGCCCGCACGGAGTGGCGCGGCTACTAGTTTCGGGGCATGTCGCCCGAACCGTCCCGTAGTGGCCCCAGGGCCCCGGGTCTCGGGTGGTTGCGCCGGCGGATCCCGACCCGGGCCATCGGCGCCGGCGCATACCTCCAGGCGTTCGTGCTCTCCGGGGTGGTCACCGTGCTCGCCCTGCGGGCGTACCTCAAGGCCACCGGGTATCCGCAGCTCGGCGCGGGCGGCCTGCACATCGCCCACGTGCTCTGGGGCGGGCTGCTGATGGCCGTCGGGCTCGGGGTGGCAATGGTCTTCCTCGGCGGCGGGCCGCGGACCGCCGGGGCGATCATCGGCGGGATCGGCTTCGGGCTCTTCATCGACGAGGTGGGCAAGTTCGTGACCGCCCGCACCGACTATTTCTACGCCCCGGCCGCCGGCATCATCTACGGCGCGTTCGCCCTGCTCGTCGTGCTCACCCAGGCGGTACGCGGCCGGACCGGCCGGACCCGGCTGACCCCGGCGGAACGGCTCGCGAACGGCCTCGACATGGTGCTGAGCGGGGTGCCGGGCGGGCTCACCGACCGGCGGCGGATCGCCGTGCTGCGCATGGTGCAGGGCACCGGGCCGACCACCGAGGCGGCCATGGTGCAACTGCTCGACGCGGTGCCCCGGCGCGAACCCCCTCCGGTCCGGTTCTGGCAACGCGCGACCGACCGGGCCCGCCGCCTCGCCGCCTGGGTGGCCGCCCGACGGTGGCTGGTCTGGCCGGTGGTCGCCTACCTGGTGGTGGAGCCGGTGGTGACCGTGGTCGCGGTGGCGCTCGCCGGAGTGACCGGTGAGCTGAACGAACAGCGGGAGTGGGGCGCGGTGCTCGGCACCTCGATCGCCGCGCTGATCACCGCCGTGCTTAGCCTCCGGGCGGCGTGGCTGCTGCGCCGCGACCGCGCCGACGCGTTCCGGCTGTTCAAGCTGGCGCTCCTGGTCGACCTGCTGTTCGGGCAGATCTTCAACTTCACGGTCAACCAGTTCGGGGCGGTCTCCGCGCTCGCCTTCGACCTGTTCCTGCTCGGCATCGTCACGGCCGAGCACCGCCGGCTCCGCCGGGAGGCCGAGGCGGTCGGGCGCTGAACCGGCGGGGGTTGCCGGACCGCGAGGCGTGCCCAGCTGGCCCGGGCTCGCTACGGTGGTCGTCTGATCTAGGGAGGGAGAATCATGGTCGATGCTCCGGGCACCCCGCCCCGTGCACGTCCCGCCGTGGTGACGGCGTCCAGTTGGCTGCTCATCCTCGTCGCGGCCATCCAGTTGGTGAACCTGATTCTGACGCTCACCACCATCGGCACCGTCCGGGACGTCCTGCGCGACGCCTTCCGGGGCACCTCGGCCGAGCAGGCGGCCGACTTCGCCTGGGTGTTCGGCCTGGTCGGGGCCGTGCTGAGCCTGCTGCTCGCGATCGGGCTCGTCGTCCTCGCGATGCTCAACAACCGGGGGAAGAACGGCTCCCGGATCACCACCTGGGTGCTGGGCGCCATCATGCTCTGCTGCACCGGTGGCGGCCTGCTGAACAACGCGGCCGGCGGCCTGACCGGCGGCGGCTCGACCAGCGGCGACGTGCCCAGCGGCCAGGAGATCCAGCGCCGCCTCTCGGACGCCCTGCCCGGCTGGTACGGCCCGCTCACCACGCTGCTCGGCGTGGTCGCCCTGCTCGCCCTGCTGGTCGCCCTGATCCTGTTGGCGCTGCCGGCGGCCAACGAGTTCTTCCGTAAGCCGCGGCAGGCCTGGGAGCCGCCGGCGCCAGGCACCGCCTACCCGGCCTACCCGTCCACCCCCGGCTACCCGTCCACGCCCGGCTACCCGCCGACTCCCGGCTACCCGCCGACTCCCGGCTACCCGGGTGCCCCCGGCCCGTCGGCGGGTCCGGGCCAGCCGGGCCAGGCCGGTCCGGCACCGGAGTCCGGCGAGCGCCGCGACCCCGAGCCGCCCCCGGGAAGTTGACGTCCCGATAAGAGCGACTCCGACGATCCCTCCGAGTAGGTTGCAAGCCGACGCCTACCGGAGGGATTCGTCGTGTCGTACCCCGATCAGGCCGCGGCCCGCCGTCCCGGGGCCGTCGTCTCGGCGGCGGCGGTGCTGCTGCTGATGGCGCTCGGCGCCGTGGTGTACGCGGTCGCCACCCTGCTCGTCGCGTCGGGCACGGTGGACCGGTTCCGGGCGTCGGCGCAGGCCACCGGGGCCGGCGGCGGCCAGATCGACGACGTGGTGTCGCTGCTGCGCGGCTCCACGGCGCTGTCGGCCGTGGTCGGTGTGGTCATGGGTCTGGTGCTCGTCGGGCTTGCCCTCGGGCTGCTCTCCGGTCGCCCCGGCGCCCGGGTGACGACCTGGGTCGTCTCCGGGCTGGGCCTGTTCTGCGGCTGCTGCGGCCTGGCGGTGCTGGTCGGCCAGCGGGCCGCCCCGTTGCGCGTGAGCGCCGACGGTCGGGCCACCGCCGACCTGCTCGCCCAGCTCGGCGAGGCGTACCCGGGCTGGTGGGTCCCGGTGAACGCGGCCGTGTCGGTGGGGCAGGTGCTCGGTTACCTGGTGGCCGCGGCGCTGCTGACCCTCCCGGCGGCCGGCGCCTTCTTCCACCGCCGCCCCGTGCCCGTGGGCCCCACCCCCGCGACCGGCCCGGTGCCGCCCGCCTACGGGTCCTCGTCGCCCTGGGGGCCGCCGCCTCCGCCGGCGCCGCCCACCCCTCCGCCCCCGTCGACCCCGCCCGGGTCGACCTCGCCCCCCGAGGACCGCCCGTGACCGACGAACCGCACCCCTCCCCGCGCCGCGCGTTGATCACCGGAGCCAGCCTGGGCATCGGCGAGGCGTTCGCCCGCCGGCTCGCCGCGGACGGCTGGGACCTGGTCCTGGTGGCCCGGGACGCCGGCCGGCTGGACGCGACCGCCGCCGAGCTGACCGCCAGGTATGGCCGCCGGGTCGAGACGATCTCCGCCGATCTGTCCACCGACGACGGCTGTACGACGGTGGAGCGGCGGCTCGTCGCCGAGCCGCCGGTCGACCTGCTGGTGAACAACGCCGGGATCAGCCTCAACACCCCGTTCGTCCGGTCGGCCGTCGAGGACGAGGCCCGCCTGCTGCGGTTGAACGTGCTGGCGGTGCTGCGGCTGACCCACGCGGCGCTCGGACCGATGATCGAGCGGGGCAGCGGGACAGTGATAAATGTCTCTTCGGTTGCCGGGTTCGGCGTGCCGATGCCGGGTTCGACGTACTCGGCCAGCAAGGCCTGGGTGACGAATTTCAGTGAGTCGATCGGCCTGTCGGTGGCGCCGCTCGGGGTGCGGGTGATGGCTCTGTGCCCCGGTTACACCCGTACCGGCTACCACGAGCGGGCCGGCATCGACATGTCGCGTACCCCGCGCTGGCTGTGGCTGCGGACCGACGAGGTGGTCGACGAAGGACTGCGTGACCTGGGGAAAGGCAAACTTGTCAGCGTGCCGAGCTGGAAGTACAAACTGGCCGTGGCGGGCCTGCGGCACGCCCCGCGACGGCTGCTGCGCGGCGTCTCCCGGGACACCCGTGGCCGGGTGGGGCGCGACGGTGGCTGACCGCCGGTCGGCGGGGCGCGCGTCCCGCGACGGGATCGGCGTCCGGTGGCCCGGGTGGACAGTCGCGCAGCGTAGCCGGACATCGCCACCCATCGGTCGCCCGCAGGGTTGACCCGGGTGGACCCGACCGACGCCTCCCAGACTTGCGCAGTACCCTCTATCGCCATGGGCGACCACGACGACCTGCGTAAATTCATCACCGACCTGGCTGTGGTCCATGGCCGTGTGGTGCTCTCGTCGGGCCGTGAGGCGGACTGGTACGTCGACCTGCGTCGCGTGACGCTCCATCACCAGGCGGCACCGTTGGTCGGCCGGGTGATGCGTGACCTCACCGCGGACTGGCAGTACGACGCCGTCGGTGGGCTGACCCTCGGGGCCGACCCGATCGCCGCCGCGATGCTGCACGCGTCGGCCGGGACCGACCGGCCGCTGGACGCATTCGTGGTTCGCAAGGCCGGCAAGGCGCACGGCCTCCAGCGGCGCATCGAGGGGCCGGACGTGGCCGGTCGTCGGGTCCTGGCCGTCGAGGACACCTCGACGACGGGCGGCAGCGTGTTGACCGCCGTCGAGGCATTGCGTGAGGCCGGGGCCGAGGTGGTGGGTGTGGCGGTTATTGTTGATCGAGGCGCCGGCGACGCGGTGCGAGCCGCCGGACTGCCGTACCGGGCGGCCTATACGTTGGCTGACCTCGGCCTTGTGGCGTAAAAGTTTGCCGATTCGGATCTGCTGATATGCAGGCGGATCGATGCTGCTGGTGGAAGGATGGAATACGTGGGAACTGCGTTGGCTGAAATGACCATGCCTCAGATCTCGCCGCTTGCCGGCGAGCCGATCGAACGTGCCGATGCCGAGCGTCTCGCGGGGGTGCTGAAGGCCCTCGCCGACCCTGCCCGGCTGCGGCTGCTCAGCCTGATCCAGTCGGCGCCCGAGGGCGAGGCGTGCGTGTGTGACCTCACCGCACCGCTCGGCCTCTCGCAGCCGACGGTCAGTCACCACCTGCGCATCCTCACCGAGGCCGGCTTGCTGGAGCGGGAGAAGCGTGGTGTCTGGGCGTACTACCGGCTGGTGCCGACCGCGATCGCCACGATCGCGGATCTGCTCACCCCGCCGCGTAAGCGGGCCACCAAGAAGGCCCGCTGAAACCGGACGTGTCCGAGGTCCGGGTTGGCTGTCCGGGGTCGTGGCGCGGCGTCAGACCGTGTGCCAGGGGTGGCGCCACCACCGGACGGTGACGGCTGCCCGTCATCCGTACCACCCGCAGGTCGACAGGTAGCTGATGGCCGGCCCCCAGCGAAGGGGCCGGCCATCGGCGTACCTGGGATCAGCGGCGGTGGCGCGGGTCGCGCCGGCGGTGGTCGTCGCCCTCGATCGCGTCGCGCACCGCGTCGACCGCGCCCGCCGCGCTGGCCGCCGCGACCACCGCGGCCGCCTCGCCGCGCTTGCGGGCCCGCCGGTCGCGGAGGAACTCGAAGAAGATCGGCAGCACCGAGATCAGGATGATCACCGCGACCACCGGCAGGATGTACCGGTCGATCTTGTCGCCGATCGCGTGGTAGATCTGGTCGGCCAGCAGGTAGCCGATCAGCAGGATGCCGTCCACCCAGAGGACCGCGCCGACGATGTTCCACAGCAGGAACTGCCGGGCCGGCATGCCGAGCACGCCGGCCACCGGGTTCAGGAAGGTCCGCACGATCGGGATGAACCGGGCCAGCACCACGGCCTTCGCCGGGCCGAACTTCTGGAAGTAGTACTCGGCCTTCGCCACGTACTCCCGCTTGAACAGCCGGGAGTTGGGGCGGTCGAACATCCGCCGACCGTACCGGGCGCCGAGCCAGTGCCCGAGCTGGGCACCGGCGATCGCGCAGAGCGGGCCGCCGATCAGCAGCCCGGCCAGCGACAACCGGGTGCCGCTGCCGAAGATCGCGTCGGCCACCGGTGAGGCGGCCACCCCGGCGAGGAAGAGCAGCGAGTCGCCCGGGAAGAAGAAGCCGACGAGCAGGCCCGTCTCGGCGAAGAGGATCGCCCAGACGCCGATCATCCCGAAGGTGTGGATCAGGTCCTTCGGATCGAGCGGGTTCAGGGCGACGCTCTCGGAGAACATCCGGGTCTTCTCAGCTGTGTCCACGGCCACAAAGGGTACCCGGGCCCGGTCCGGCACCGAGCCGGACCGGGCGTACGGGCACTAGAGCCGCGGATCGACCGGTTCCGACTCGCACGCGAGGATCGCGAAGACCAGCTCGTGCCGCCGCCAGAGCGGGGCGTCCTCGGCGAGCGCGTCCAGGGCGGCCAGGCCGAGGCCGTGCTCGCGCAGCGCCAGCCCCCGCTTGCGGCCCAGCGAGCGCTTGCGCAGCGCGGCGAGCTGACTCGGCTCGGTGTACCCGGGACCGTAGATGATCCGCAGGTACTCCCGGCCCCGGCACTTGATTCCCGGCTGGAGCAGCGACCCCTTCGGCGAGCGGGCGGCGAGGCCCGCGTATGGCTTGACCACCATGCCCTCGCCGCCGGCTGCGGTCAGCGCCAGCCACCAGCCGGTCGCCGCCGCCACCGCCGCCTCGTCGGTCAGGCCGACCACCTGCCGTCGGGTCGGGGTGAAGAACTCCGGGTCCGCCGCACACAGTCGGTCGGCCAGGGACAGGTGCCAGCCGTGGTCGCGGTCGGCGTAGCTCGCCCCGGCGCCGGCCAGCACGGCGAACGGCGCGAGCGTCACCCCGCGCAGCCCGTCGGTCGGCCCGACGTACACCCGGTACGCCGCCGAGTATGCCTCGACCTCGGCCGCCCGGTCGGCCATCCGGCCACGCAGCTCACCCACCGGCAACCCCCGCCCGGCGGCGGCAGCCAGCGTGCCGAGCACCGCCGGCACGGCGGCCCGGCCGGCGGCGCCGACCCCGGCGTACTGCTCGCGGATCAGCCCGCCCGCCTTCGCCGACCAGGGCAGCAGCTCGCAGTCGAGCAGCAGCCAGTCGGTGTCCAGCTCGGCCCAGAGGCCGGCCGTGCTCACCGCCGCGCGTACCCGGGCCAGCAGTTCGTCGTCGAGCGGCGGCCCGAAGAACGGCCGGCCGGTACGGGTGTGCACCGCGCCGCCGGCGAACCGCCCCGGCTCCCGCTCCACCAGCACCACGGCCCGGGAGCCCATGTGCTTCTCCTCGCAGACCACCCGCTCGACGCCGGCCGAGCGGTAGTCGGCGAACGCCTGCTCCGGGTGCTCCAGGAACCCGTCGACGGTCGACGTCGAGCAGGGCGCCATGGTCGGCGGCAGCCAGACCAGCCGGCCCGGGTCGACCGCGTACCGGCTCATCACCTCCAGCGCGGCGGCGGCGTTCTCCGCCGGCACGGTCAGGGTCCCGTACGCGTGCGTCAGATGCCGCCGCCCGGTGACGTCGGCCAGGTCCAGCACGGTGTCCGGCCGGGCCGGCGTGGCCGGGACCAGCGGACGGGCCGGGGCGTACCACTCCTTGACGGCCGGGACGGAGACCAGCTCCTTCTCCGGGTACCGCAGTGCGGTGAGCCGGCCGCCGAAGACGCAGCCGGTGTCGAGGCAGATGGTGTTGTTCACCCACTCCGGCTCCGGCGTCGGGGTGTGCCCGTACACGACCATGGCCGAACCCCGGTAGTCGCGCGCCCACGGGTAGCGGACGGGCAGGCCGTACTCGTCGGTCTCGCCGGTGGTCTCCCCGTACAGCGCGAACGACCGCACCCGGCCGGACGCCCGGCCGTGGTACGCCTCCTTGAGGCCGGCGTGCGCCACCACCAGCCGTCCGCCGTCCAGCACGTAGTGGCTGACCAGCCCGTCGATGAAGGCCGCCGTCTCCGCGACGAAGCTCTCCGGCTCCGACTCCAGCTGGGCCATCGTCTCGGCCAGGCCGTGGGTGAGCCGCACGTCCCGGCCGCGCAGCTTGCGCAGCAGCTTCTGCTCGTGGTTGCCCGGCACGCACACCGCGTGCCCGGCCGCCACCATGCTCATCACCAGGCGGAGCACGCCGGGGGAGTCCGGGCCGCGGTCCACCAGGTCACCCACGAAGACCGCGGTACGGCCGGCCGGGTGCACCGCGTCCACCGGGCGACCCGTCTCGTCGCGGTGCAGTGCGTAACCCAGCCGGAGCAGCAGCGCCTCCAGTTCCTCGCGGCAGCCGTGCACGTCGCCGACGACGTCGAACGGCCCGGTCAACTCGCGCCGGTCGTTGAACAGCTTCTCGTAGCGGATCTCCGCGGCGTCGATCTCCTCGGTTCCGCGCAGCACGTGCACCTTGCGGAAGCCCTCCCGGGCCAGCCGCCCATACGACTGCCGCAGGTCCCGCTGCATTCGGGCGAGCACCTGCCGGCCGTGGGTCCGGTCGGCCCGCGCGTGCGTACGCTCCCAGGCCAGCGCCTCCGGCACGTCAAGCACGATCGCCACCGGCAGCACGTCGTGCTCGCGGGCCACCTTCACCAGCGCGGCCCGGGCGTGTGGCTGGAGGTTGGTCGCGTCGACCACGGTGAGCCGGCCGCGGCGCAGCCGGATGCCGGCGACGTGGTGCAGCGCGTCGAACGCGTCGCCGGAGGCGGACTGGTCGTTCTCGTCGTCGGCCACCATCCCGCGGAAGGCGTCCGAGGAGAGCACCTGGCTGGGCCGGAAGTGCCGCCGGGCGAAGGTGGACTTGCCGGATCCGGAGACGCCGACCAGCGCCACCAGGGCGAGCTCGGGAATGTCCAGGGTGGTCATCGGGTCGTCTCCGCCTTCCGGGTCAGCACCGCCAGCTGGGTCGGCGCGCCCACTTCGGGATCGTCGTCGCCGATCCCGCCGATGACGGCGAGATAGCCGTGGGCCGCCGCGACCCGCTCGACCCAGGTGGCGAACTCGGCCCGGGTCCACTCGAACCGGTGGTCGGCGTGCCGGAACCGGCCCGCGCCCAGCCCCTCGTAGCGGACGTTGTACTCGACGTTCGGCGTGGTCACCACCACCGTCGCCGGCCGGGCGTGCCCGAAGACGGCATCCTCCAGCGCCGGCAGCCGCGGCGGGTCGAGGTGCTCGATCACCTCCATCAGCACCGCCGCGTCATAGCCGCGCAGCCGGTCGTCCCGGTAGGTCAGCGCCGACTGCCACAGCGTGATCCGGTCCCGCTGCCGCTCCGGCAGCCGGTCCAGCCGCAGCCGCCGGGCGGCCAGGGTGAGCGCGTGGCTGGACACGTCGGTGCCGACGACCTCGGTGAACCGCCGGTCGGCGACCAGCGCGCTGAGCAGCGCCCCGCCACCGCAGCCCAGGTCCAACACCCGGCTGGCACCACTGGCCCGCAGCGCGGCCAGCACCGCCTCGCGCCGGCGTACGGCCAGGGAGGCACGAGGCGTCTCGGCGGGCTGCTCGCTCTCGACACTGTCGTCGGCGGGCGGCTCGTCGGTCAGCCGCAGCTCGGCCAGGCGGGCCAGGGCCTCGCCGGCGAGGGCGCGGCGGTGCGCCAGGTAGCGGCGGGTGATCAGGGCACGCTCCGGGTGGTCGGCCAGCCAGCCGGCGCCGGCCCGGAGCAGCTTGTCCACCTCGTCCGGCGCCACCCAGTAGTGCTTGGCGTCGTCCAGCACCGGCAGCAGCACGTACAGGTGGTTGAGCGCGTCGGCGACCCGTAGCGTGCCGGCCAGCGTCAGGTCGACGTAGCGGCTGTCACCCCACTCCGGGTACGCCTCGTCCAGCGGGATCGGAGTGGCGGTCACCGTCCAGCCCAGCGGGGCGAAGAGCCGTACGGCCAGCTCGGCGCCGCCCCGGCAGCGCAGCACCGGCACCCGCACCTCCAGCGGGATCGCGGTGGCGGCCAGCTCCGGCCGGTCGCGGGACTCGCCGCGCAGCGCCGACCGGAACACCTTGGTCAGCGCCGACGAGAGCAGGCTGGACGCCGCGTACGGGCGGTCGTTGACGTACCGGCCGAGGGTGAAGGTGTCCGGGGTGGCCGCCTGCTTTCGGCCCCGACCGCCGCCCAGCTTCAGCGGGTCGATCTCGACCAGCAGCGCCGCCGTGCACCGCTGCTCGTCCGCCTCCGGGTAGAGCACGTGCGCGGTGCCGGCGGGCAGCTCGAAGCTCTGCACGCGGTCCGGGTGCTTGACGAGGAGGTGGCCGAGGTCGGTCGCGGGGCGGTGGGTCGTGGTCAGGGTCAGCAGCACGGCTCTGATGCTCTCATCGGTGTCGATCGCGTTTCTCGGGTCGCTGCGCGTGGGGGTTTCCGGGGAGCCCCACCCGCTCCGGGCGGTCAGGCTTGATCCCTCCGCGGGCGGGGCTCCCCGGAAACCCGGTCGTGGTCGGGCGCCGTACGGGCCCTGCTGCTGTTGGGGTGTGGGTCTTGGGGGTGACCTGGATATGGAGGTGCCCCCCCCCCGGGGGGGGGGGGGCCCCCCCCGGGGGGGGGGGGCGGCGGCGCAACCGGGGCGGCCCCGGCGCGGCACGACCTATCCCGCCCCCCCCGCGC
>NZ_JBIAIL010000045.1:0-47710 GCF_042871425.1 Micromonospora sp. NPDC005806
CGGCGCTCTTCCTGTTCGGCCGCAGTCGGCTGGAACGGGTCGTCTTCAACCGGCTCGCCGTGCGCCGCCTCGTCGGCATCGCCGCTCTGGTCCTGCTGGCGCCGCCGCTGTTCTTCGCCCCGCCGCTGCTCGCCGCCATCGCCGCTGCCGTCGTGCTGCTCGGGGTAGCCGTTGCGGACGCTCGACGCGCCGCCGGCCGGCCACCGGAGGCCCCGTCCCCGTCCGCCTAGCAGAGGCGGTCCGCATCCAGTCCGCAAGAGGTCCACAGACGATGGAGAATCAATCGGCTTCGTCATTCTTAGGCCGACGGAGTGATGAGCTCGTCGGTGACCCACTGGGCGACGTTGGCGGGGTAGGGCGCGGGCAGTCCAAAGACGATGTGCTGGAAGCCTGCATCGATCGCTTTGCCGATCGCATCTCTGGTGATGCTGGGCTGGTTGTAGGAGACGGGCAGTTGGATCGAGCGGGTGATCGAGGCGGAGTTGCGCCCGATCTCGGTGCAGTAGCGGTCAAGTAGTGCGCTGCGGCCGGCCGCGTCGTCGATGTCGCCGCCGGGGATGTTCCACACGTCGGCGTGCTCGGCGGCCACGCGCAGCACGGCGGCCGAGCGTCCGCCGATGAGGATCGGTGGGTGGGGGCGTTGGATGGGTCTCGGGTTGCCGAAGGCTCCGGTGAGACGGTGGTAGGTGCCGTGGAAGTCAAACGGTTCGGCCTCGGTCCACAACCGTCGGATGATCGTGCACGCCTCGGCGAGGCTTCCCACGGCGTATGCCGGGTCGTGAAAGGGCAGGCCGTGTGCCTCGTACTCGCGGCGGGCCAGGGGGTGGCTGGGTCGTGAACCCGCACCGATACCGAAGTCGAGCCGCCCGCCGGAGACAATGTCGACAGTCGCGGCGATCTTGGCTAACGTTGCGGGCGGTCGGAAGCGGTTGCTGGTCACGAGCAGACCGAGGCGCAGTCGCCGGGTCTGTGCGGCGAGGGCCGAGAGCAGGGTCCAGCCTTCGTAGGTCGGCCCGTTCGGGTCGCCGCCGATCGGCATGAGGTGATCGAACAGCCACGCGTGCTCGATCTGCGGGATCGTGTCTGCCTCGCGCCAGACCCGCAGGACGTCGTGGTAATCGACCTGTGAGGGCGCGGTCATGATCCCGAAGCGGGGCCGGGTTGTGTGCGGCATAGGGGCCGTCAGTCCTTTCGTTTCCGTCCGTGATCTTCTTCCCGTGGTAGCCATGCGAGTCCGCACCGGCGCGGTGCGCGCGCTTCACCTGGAGTCGATTCGGCCCATTGGATCGGTGCTGTTGGTCAACTCGGCGGTCGCCGCGGCCCAACTGGCGTCTGCGGGGTAGAGCGCGCTGCGCAGGTAGGCCCAGGTGAGCCGCTGGATCAGGGCGACGCGTTCGGGGTTCTCGTCGGTCGTCTCCGTGACGGCGTAGCCAGCGATTCCGCCAAGGGAGTGTTCTGCCCCGAAGAGGGTGAGCAGGCTCTTGGGGCCGCGACTCAGGTGGTACGGGTCGGCGAACCAGTCCGGCCCCCGGACGGACAGCGGCGACTGGTCCTTTAGGCCCGCGATCACGAGGGCCGGCGTGGTCATATCCGCGAAGCTCGGGCTCATAAAGGGGAAGTGCTCGGCGGCGAACGGACTCAGGTCGGCTCCGCCCGTGCCGGTCGTGGACAGCAGCACGCCCGCCTTGATCCGCGGATCGGACATGTCCTCGCCGGGGACGCCGTCGGCGCCGAGGACTCGCGCGCCCAGCAGCATGCTCGCCGTCTGGCCACCCGAGGAGTGTCCGGCGGCGGCGATGCGGCTTCGATCGAGGCGCCCACGCAGACCGGGAACGGCGGCTTCGATGAGATCGAGCTGGTCGAGGATGTGCCTGAGGTCCGCGACGCGGAAACGCCAGATGTCGGGGTAGCGGGGGTCGTCAGGCGTGACGTTCAGCGTCCGGGAGTCGAGGTGCGTGGGTTGAACCACCGCGAAGCCGCGGGCCGCCCAGAAGTCGACCAGCGGGGCGTAGCCGTTCATCGACCAGCCGAAGCCGTGTGAGAAGACGATGACGGGTAGTTCGTGCCCGGTCGTGGGGGCCGACACTCGCACCTGCAGGTCGTCGCCACGGCCTGGAGCCGGCAGCACCACCGGACTGACCGAGACGACCGGGGTGGGCGCGCCGACGCCTTCATCGGAGTGGGGCATCGTGTTTCTCCTTGAGGGGTGAACCGCGTTGGTGATGCGCGGCTTGGACATGGGGCGCCTGCCCTGACATCATGAGCAAGCGGAACCGCGTTCCGTTAGAACGATACGGAACATGGTTCCGCTTACCAAGCGATGTGACGGAGGTAACGGCGCAGTGGCCGACATCGACAGCCGATCGGGGGCGTCAGCCTCGCGCAAACGGGCCGACGCCCGGCGCAACGAGCAGACCCTGCTCGACGCGGCCGCAGCGGCTTTCCGCGACTCCGGCGTCGATGCGCCGGTACGCGATATCGCTGCCAGGGCCGGCGTCGGTGTTGGCACGATCTACCGCCACTTCCCCACGCGAGCCGATCTCATCGTCGCCGTCTACCGGCACCAGGTCGAGGCCTGCGCCGAGGCCGGTCCGGCCCTGCTGGCGGACAGCAGCACACCGCACGCCGCTCTAGCTCGATGGATCGACCTCTTCGTCGACT
Organism: Micromonospora sp. NPDC005806; assembly: GCF_042871425.1. Lineage (NCBI taxonomy): Bacteria > Bacillati > Actinomycetota > Actinomycetes > Micromonosporales > Micromonosporaceae > Micromonospora > Micromonospora sp. NPDC005806. Next base: position 2,662 of record NZ_JBIAIL010000045.1, read on the forward strand.
TCCTAGTCACCAAGCACGGCCTCGCCGAGGCGCTGCAGTCCGACGACGCCACCTTCCAGACCCTGCACGCCTACTTCCTCGACCGCCTCGTCCCCGTATGCGGCCAACTGCTCGACGCTGCTGCCACGGCTGGCGAAATCCGCCCCGACGTAGAGGCCTACGAACTGATGCGCGGCGTCGGCAACCTCTGCATCGGCGCGGGCCGCGACCCGCGATACGACGCCCGCCGCATGGTCGGACTGCTCATCGCAGGACTGCGCCTCCGCTAGGGAGGAAACCGCGAGTACCCAGGTGACGGCGCGCTGGCAGGGGCATGTGGTGCAGGAGGACGTCGCGCACTTCCTCGCTCTGCCAGAACGCCTCGTGCCCGGCCCGCCACTGCGCCACAGACTCATCTCCCTCGCCATCGTCGAGGGCATGTTGCAGATCGACACCGGCGAGCCGGACGACCCGCACCTTGGTCAGCTCGATCACCGCGACGCGCCGGCCCTCCGAGTCCACCACCACCGTGCCGTGGGGCTCTGATCCTCGCGGGAGCCTTGCAGAGGACCCTACCCACGCTTGACCTGCGCTCTTTCATCCGGACGCGTCAGGCGGCGCCAACATGACACCTCCCGTGAGCCAACATGGCTTGCACATGTGCCATACATGTGCCACCATGGCACCATGGACTTGACCTCGTATGTGAGCAACCTCGGACGTGAGTTCGCCACGCTTGCTGAAGCCGGCGGTGAGGAGGCACGTGCGCTGGTCGAGCGCCTGACCGGGTCGCTCGAGTCGGCGATCCGGATGACGCTGCTGGACGCGCTGTCCGCCGCCGCCGATGAGATCACCCGGGACCTGGCTCCGGGTTCGGTGGAGCTGCGCCTGCGCGGACGCGATCCGAGCTTCGTCGTGACCGCGCCACCCGCCGAGCCGCTCGAGCTCGCGGCCGGGGGCGCTGCGGCGACGATCGACGGCGCGCCGGACAGCGATCTGCTGATCGCCGAGGAGGGCCCCGCCGCGCGGATCAACGTACGCATGCCCGAGCAGCTCAAGGCCGCGATCGAGGAGGCTGCGGCCAAGGAGGGGCGCTCGGTCAACGCCTGGCTGGTCCGGGCCGCCGCTGCCGGGTTGCAGCGGTCCGATCGCGATCAGCGTCCCGAGCCACGCGGCGGCGGGAAACGGACCCAGCAGCGCTTCACCGGCTGGGTGCGCTAACCGCACCGCTCGCTTTCCTCACACCGCGTCCCCGACCTGCGGGGACGGCTCACCTACCCATGATGCGGGGACAACCATGCCAAATTACGAAACGCCCGAACCGATTTCCGTCACGCTCGAACTCGGCGTCGGCGACGTGCGGATCGCCGCAAGCGACCGGACCGACACCGTCGTCGAGGTCCGCCCGAGCGACGAAGCCGACGAGTCCGACGTGAAAGCCGCTCAGCAGGTCCGTGTCGACTACACCAACGGCATGCTCCGGGTCACCGGTCCGAAGGCGCGCGTTTTCGACTTCTCCCGCAAGACCAGGTCGGTCGACGTGTCCATCGAGCTCCCCAGCGGTTCCCAGGTGTCCGCCGACATGCAGGTGGGCGACATCCGCTGCGCCGGTCGGCTTGGGGAGTGCAGGCTCAAGACCTCCGCCGGGAACGTCCGGCTCGAACGAACCGGCCCGCTGCGCCTGGCCACGTCGGCCGGTCACGTCACCGCCGACGGCATCACGGGCAATGCCGAGATCTCCACCGGCTCCGGCAAGGTCCAGATCGGCGAGGTCGACGGCACCGCGGTGGTCAAGAACTCCAACGGCGACACCACGATCGACGCGGTCACCGGCGACGTGCGGGTGCGCGCGGCCAACGGCGACATCCACGTCGAGCGGGCCGGCGCCGGCGTCGACGCGAAGACCTCCAACGGCAGCATCCGCCTCCGCGAGGTGGTCCGCGGCTCGGTCGTCCTCGGCACCGCCATGGGCGACCTGGACATCGGCATCGCCGACGGCACCGCCGCCTGGCTCGAGGTCAACACCGGATTCGGGCACGTGCGCAACCTGATGGAGAACACCACCCGGCCCGACCAGGCCGACCAGACCGTCGAGGTACGCGGCCGCACCTCCTACGGCGACATCACCATCCACCGCTCCTGATCCACTTCCAGCCCCGGAGAAAGGGAACCATGAGCATCACGCAATCCCGGCCGGCGATCACCGCAACCGGGCTACGGAAATCATTCGGCGACCACGTCGTGCTCGACGGCCTCGACCTGAACGTGCCACGGGGAACGGTCTTCTCGCTGCTCGGCGCGAACGGCGCCGGGAAGACCACCACGGTCAAGATTCTGTCCACTTTGCTGAGTGCCGATGCCGGTGACGTCCAGATCGCCGGGCACGACCTCGCCCGCGAGCCGGACGCGGTGCGCGCCGCGATCGGCGTCACCGGGCAGTTCTCCGCAGTGGACAAGCTGCTCACCGGCGAGGAGAACCTGCGGCTGATGGCGGATCTGCACCACCTCGCCCGGGGCGACGGCCGGCTGCGCACCGCCCGGCTGCTCGAGCAGTTCGACCTGACCGAGGCGGCCAGGAAGCCGGCATCGACCTACTCCGGGGGCATGCTGCGGCGGCTCGACCTGGCGATGACCCTGGTCGGCAGCCCGCAAGTGATCTTCCTCGACGAGCCGACCACCGGACTGGACCCGCGCAGCCGCCGGGACATGTGGCAGATCGTCCGGGACCTGGTGTCCGGCGGCGTCACCATCTTCCTGACCACGCAGTATCTGGAGGAGGCCGACGAGCTGGCCGACCGGATCGCGGTCCTCGACCGCGGCCGGGTGGTCGCGGAGGGAACCGCGGAAGAACTGAAGCGCCGCATCCCCGGTGGACACGTTCGCCTGCGGTTCGCCGACCCGCAGGGCCTTGACGCGGCCATGCGCGTGCTGGGTCAGGCCTCGCGCGACAACGACGCGCTCGCCCTGCGGGTGCCCAGCGACGGCAGCCTGCGCTCGCTGAAGACCCTGATCGGCCGGCTCGACGACCGGGCCATCGAGGTCGACGAGCTGTCCGTGCACACCCCCGATCTCGACGACGTCTTCCTCGCCCTCACCGGTAACTCCACCAACGAGAAGGTGACCACTCGATGAGCACCCACGCCCTCACCGGCCCGGCTCCGGCGGACCTCCGTTTCCATCCGCTACGCGACTCGGCGACGATGCTGCGCCGCAACCTCAAGCGCATGCTGCGGTACCCGTCGATGACCGTGATGCTCGTCGGGATGCCCGTCGTCTTCCTGCTGCTGTTCGTCTACGTGTTCGGCGGCACGTTGGGCGCCGGGCTCGGCGGGCCATTACACAGCGGCGCGACCGGCGGGCGCGCCGAGTACGCCAACTACGTGGCGCCCGCGATCATCCTGATGACCGTGACGGCCACGGTCCAGGGGACCGCGATCTCGATCGCCATGGACATGACCGAAGGCATCATCGCCCGGTTCCGCACCATGCACATCGCCCGCGTCTCGGTGCTGACCGGCCACGTCCTGGGCAGCATGATCCAGGCGATGTTCAGCCTGGCGATCGTGATCGGCGTGGCGCTGCTGGTCGGCTTCCGGCCCACCGCCGGGCTGGGCGCGTGGCTCGCCACGGCCGGTTTCCTGGTGGTGGTGACCTTCGCACTCGTCTGGTTGTCCGTCGCACTCGGCCAGGTGAGCAAGAGTGTCGAGACCGCGAGCAACCTGCCCATGCCGCTTGTTCTGCTGCCCTTCCTCGGCAGCGGGTTCGTCCCCACCGACTCCATGCCGGCCGGTCTGCGCTGGTTCGCCGAGTACCAGCCGTTCACGCCGATCATCGAAACCCTGCGCGGCCTGCTGATGGACAAGCCGATCGGGAACAACGCGTGGATCGCGCTCGTCTGGTGCGTCGTCATCGCGCTGGGCGGCTACCTCTGGTCGAAACGACTGTTCAACCGCGAGTCCTGACCAGGCACCACCGTCCCCTACCTCAGTTCGGCCAGCGCTGCCTGCGCGAGCAGTCGTCGGTTCAAATCCGGCCACCCCGACGAGAGCTAACAGCGTCTCAGGAGCCCTCACGCGAGGGCTCCTGAGTTGTTTCTGGGACCGCTGCCGGGCCGCCGGAGGCAGCGAAAACCCCAGGTCAGGGGCAAATCAGGGGCCGATCAAGGGTAGGTCCCGATGCCCGCGCGCCGCGCCCAGCGGAACCCTGGATGCAGACGGCACGCAGGCCGACCACGTCCAATTGATCTAGAAAGGCAACCATGAACGCCGCACTGCGCAGGGCGATGGGTTGGCATCGCCCGCTGATGCTCTTCTCCACCGCGATGGCTGGTAGTACTTCGAGCACCCGTTCATTGGCCCGGGGCGCGGGTGACGCCCACCTGCTCGGAGGGTTGGCCGGCCTGCCTGCGTCGTACCTGGCATCGGGCGAAGAGCGATGATCCCGGGGAGCAGTGGCATGAACATGCGCAGGCGCAACACAGCAGAGCCGAGGGCGGCGGGACTGACTTTCCGCTCGCTCCGCACTTTCTTCCTCGCGACGTTCGCTCTGTCCTGGGGTATGGGCATGCTGTACGTGCTGTTCCAGGCGAAGGTCGAGTCGATCTTCGGGCCGATGGGCTACACCAACCCGGTGTTCATCTTCCTGGTCTACGCACCCGGGATCGTGGGCGTGTTCATGGTGTGGCGCCACTACGGGTTGTCCGGCCTGGGCAGCTTTTTCCGTCGCTTTAGGTTGTGGCGGATGTCGCTGTCGTGGTGGCTGGTGCTGCTGATTGGCATGCCCGCGGTGTTCTACGTCGGAGCGGCGATCACGGGCAACCTGGCCGACCCGTTCCCCTTCTCACCGTGGTACGCCGTGCTGCCGGCCCTACTGGCGATGCTGTTCATCGGCCCTATCGAGGAGCTCGGCTGGCGGGGCGTGGCGCTGCCGCTGCTGCAGCGGCGGTTCTCGCCGCTGTGGGCTGGGCTGCTGCTCGGCCTGGTGGTGGCGTTCTGGCACACGCCGGCGTTCCTGTTGAGCGGAACGAAGCAGTCCGCGTGGGCGTTCTGGCCGTTCTTCTTCGGCGTCGTGGCGATCAGCGTCATCCTCACGCCGATGTTCAACGCCGCACGGGGAAGTCTGCTGGTGCCGTTCCTGTTCCACGCCCAGATGAACAACCCGGTCTGGCCCGATGCCCAACCGTGGGACATGTGGCTGTTCGTTGCGACGGCAGTCGTTGTGGCCGTGGTGAACCGCAAGGCCCTGCTCGACCGCGGCGCGGCGGTGACCGCGATCCTCACCCCGGCTGACGAGACCGACAACACCAGGAACGACGCCGTGCTTACAGACCGGTCCCGCGCCACGGAGCAGGCAGCTTCGGCAGGTACCTGATCCTGCAGTCTGCCGAGCAGCCAAGCGAGCAGCCATACCTGCGAGCACGAGCGGACGATCGCGGACCCTGACGTCAGATCGGCAGCGAGGACCTGGCGGTGGACCAGCAGCCGGGAGCCGACTCGCAATGCGTAGGTCGACGGTTCGATTCCGCCCGGCGGCTCCATAGGCCCTTGCATGTCCGGCCAGAGGCCTGCCGCTGACCTCACGTAACCGGAGGTCGCCGCGCATCGATCACCGATACGCCAAGAAGCAGGGCGTGCGCGATGTCTAGGATCGGCCCGTGATCGCCGACCTGCAGTGTGTGGTGCTGGACTGCTCCCACCCGGCGGAACTTGCCGAGTTCTACCAGGCTCTCCTCGGCGGTGCCGTCAATCAGCGGGATCAGCGATGGGCACTCAGCGACGACTGGGCGACGCTTCACACGCCGTCCGGCCTCGTCCTGGCCTTCCAGCGGGCGGCGGATTACCGACCGCCGCTCTGGCCCGATCCATCCCGGCCTCAGCAGTTTCACCTGGACTTCGGTGTTGCGGACCTGGACCGCGCCCAGGAGCAGGTGCTGGCCCTGGGGGCAACCGTGCTGGACGAGGGAGCGGGTGGGCGTAGCTGGCGTATCTTTGCCGACCCCGCAGGGCATCCGTTCTGCCTGGTCCGTCACCTGACGAAACAGGCCCCGCCAGCTCATGAGTCTGCCGCCGGTTGGTTGGACTCCTGCCGGGCTGCGTCCGCGAGATCCCGCCAGGCACCAGCCGATCAAGCCGGCTGCCGGCGTTGTCGGGTCTCAGGACAGATCAGTCTCGGGACGTGCGTGACGCATCCGGCTAGACGATCTACGGCCATTCGTAGACTCTCCTGGCACGCGGCCACCCCGGGCGCCGCGAGGGTATAGCGAGAACGCGAAGAAGCCCGATATCGCGGCCGAGGCCAGGCCAAGGGCGGCTGCGGCTAGGACTCCGCGAGTGGCACCGTAACCCGCACCTGCCGCGATGATTCCGGCGGCGCTCATCGTTGCCACTACCTGGGGCAGCGTGAGCAACGGAAGCGCGCCGGGCGCCGGCCTCCCGAGCAGGGTGCCGACAAAGCTGGCGGCCAAGGCGACAACACCGGCCCAGATCACCCAGCGAGCGTCGTCCGAGCTGAGGGTGTCTACCGTGACGAGCCAACGGAACAGCAGCATCACCCCGGGCGGGAGGGCCGCAAGGAGTACCGCAGCCGCCATGGTGCGGCGGTGGATCCTTCGGTATCCCCTGACCGCGCCCCTCGCAGCTGGGCTGCTTGGATTCACGGTGAGCGCCCGCTGGACAAGCTCCTTGAGCCGGGCCGCGTCGCGATCGACTCTGAGGACGTTCCAGGCAAGCAGGCTCAGCGCCTCGTGATCATTGGGTGCAAGCTCCACCGCGCGCTTTGCGTCGGCATACGACTCCCGGTCCCTAGTGAGCAGGTGACGAGCAAGCGCCCGGTAGCGGTAGGCCGCCACATCCTCGGGGTTGGCTTCGATTGCTCGACCGGCCGCTTTGACCGCTGAGGGATGGTGGCCGAGCCCAATCAACGCGCCGGCGAGGCGGCGCCAGGCAACGCCGTCGTCCGGATGCGTCGTCAGATGCTTGCGCAGCAGTGCGATGGCGGGCTCAAACTGCTCGGCCAGAACCAGCTCACGCGCACGTGCGACAGCATCGTCGCCGTGTCCAGACTGCGGCTCCATGCGGCTGCTCCTTGTCCCCGCTTGATCAGCGGGCAAGGAAGTATCACCCACGACTGCGACGCCGGTGAATGCGGGAGTCTGGCGTGCCGCTACGACTGCGACCTGGCCGTCGGTGAGGACGCAGCCACCGAGGTTCCCCAGTCCAGGACCACGTTGCAGCCCAGGGTGATTACCCGCAGCGCGGTCGACCACTGGCGCTGTTCCACCCGGTCTGCAGGGTGTCGTACTCCGCCTCGGTCACGACCGGACCATGACAGCCATCGCATTTGGGGGTACGTCGACCGGCGCATTCGGACAGCAGGAACACACCCGTTTGGCGCTGGTGTCGCGGCTGCCGCTCTGGCACACTGCGATCGCCCGCACGCCCACGATCTTGGCTGCGGTCTTCTACATCCCTTAATAACGGGGGTTCCCTTGCCACTCCGCCGCTCGGCGGTGGCTGCGCTCGCATTGGCCGTTACCGGGGCGCTCGTCCCACCCGCGTACCTGGCCTACGCCGCCCAGTCGCCCGACCACAAGTTCAGCGCCAAGCAGTTGCCGCGGCCGGAACGTCCGCGTGACCTGAAGGACCGCGAGTTCGACCCGAACGGCGTCCTGGTCCGCTTCAAGTCCAACGCCGCCAAGTCCGCCAAGGACCGCGTCCTCTCCCGCAAGGACGTCCGCAGCAGCTCCGCCATCGCCGGGACCCGCTGGGTCAAGGTGCGCGGTGCGGGCTCCGCCGCCGACCTGATGCGCAGCCTGCGCAAGGATCCGGCGGTCGCCAGCGTCAGCCTCGACTACAAGCGCACGGCCACCGTCGCGCCGAACGATCCGGCGTACACCTACGGTGACCAGTCCTACCTGAACACCGTCCGGCTGCCCCAGGCGTGGGACCGGACCAAGGGCTCGACCAGCCAGATCATCGCGGTGGTCGACACTGGCGTGAACGTCAACCACCCGGACCTCAAGGGCCGGACGGTGACCGGCTACAACGCCATCACCCCGAGTGCGTTGCCGGCCGACGACAACGGCCACGGCACGATGGTGGCCGGCATCGCGGCGGCCAACACCAACAACGGAATCGGCGTGGCGGGCGCCGCGTGGACCGCCCGCATCATGCCGGTCAAGGTCCTCGGCGCCGACGGCTCCGGATATGACTCGGACGTCACCGAGGGCGTCATCTGGGCCGCCGACCACGGTGCCAAGATCATCAACATGTCGCTCGGCGGTGAGGGTGACGACACCGCCCTGCACGACGCGATCAAGTACGCGACCGGCAAGGGTGCGGTGGTCGTGGTGGCCGCCGGCAACGACGGCGACGGCCGGGCCCAGTACCCGGCGGCGTACTCCGAGGTCATCTCGGTCGCCGCGACCGACGCCTCGGGCAAGCTCACCGACTTCAGCTCGTACGGTGACTGGATCGACATCGCCGCTCCCGGCGCCGGCATCGTCTCCACCGGCCTCGGCACGGACTACTACATCGGCGACGGCACCTCCTTCTCCGCCCCGATCGTCTCCGGCACGGCCGCGCTGGTGCGGACGATGTACCCGTCGCTGACCCCGGCGCAGGTCCTCTCCTGGATCCGCAAGAACGCCCGGGACGCCGGCCCGCGCGGTGTCGACCCGTACTACGGCTACGGCATCCTCGACGCGTACGCCTCGGTCGGCGGCAGCTGGGCGCCGGAGTTCCCGGCCCCGTCCCTGGGCACGAACGAGCCCAACGACGTGCCGGCCCGGGCCGCCGCGCTCGGTGCCTCGGTCACCGGCACCATCGGTGCCGAGGGCGACGTCGACTGGTACAAGTTCTCCGTCGACAGCCTCAAGGCCGTCGACGTCACGGTGACCCCGCCCGGGTACGACATGAACCTGTCGCAGAACGTCGACCCGGTCCTCGCGGTCTACGACAGCAACCTGCGCCTGGTCGGCGAGTCCGACACGGCGGCTGCCGGCGGTCCGGAGAAGGTCTCCGCCAAGATCGACAAGGGCACCTACTACGTCTCGGTGCGCAACTACAACGGCGCTCTCGACACCCGGGCCTACACCCTGTCGCTGGCCAGCGCCACCGCGCCGATGTTCGGGCCCTACCAGGCGAAGACGACCGGCTCGTGGCCGAGCACGGTGGCCATCGGTGACGTCACAGGCGACGGCCGCAACGACGTGGTGATGGCGACCACCTTCTACTTCGACGACGCGAACGACTACAAGCTCTTCGTCTACGCGCAGCAGCCCGACGGCACGCTCGCCGCGCCGGTCAAGTACGCCACCGGCCTGCAGTACGGGGAGTCCCCGGGCCTCGCCGTGCTCGACACCAACGGGGACGGCAAGCAGGACGTCGCCCTGACCACCGGCGCGGGTGTGCAGCTCTTCCAGCAGACCGCCGGCGGCACGCTGGAGTCGACCGGCACGATTGCCGGCACGCCCAACAGTTCGACCATCGCCGCTGCCGACTTCGACGGGGACGGCGACACCGACCTGGTGGTCACCAGCGACGGAGTCAAGCTGCTGACCCAGGAGGCGGACCACACCTTCACCGTCTCGTCGGTGGACGCCGAGGCCAGCCCGGAGCTGGAGGTCGGCGACGTCGACGGTGACGGCCGCCTGGACGTGGTGGGCTTCCTGGACAAGACCGTGCGGGTCTGGCACCACACCGACGCCGGCTGGAACCGCACCGACCACGTGGTCTACACCGGCACCTGGGGCATCGAGGGAATCGAGGTCGCCGACGTCTCCAACGACGGCCGCGCCGACGTCGTCGCCACGCTGTACCTGAACAGGCCGGCCGCCAACGTCGCAGTGCTGCGGCAGAACACGGACGGCACCCTGGCCGGGCCTCAGCTGTTCCCGGCTGGCGACCTGCCCGAGCCGATCGAGGCCGCCGACGTGAACGGCGACGGCCGCAACGACGTGGTGACGCTGCAGAGCACCTCGGTCGCCGTCCTCCCGCAGCAGGCGGACGGTTCGTTCGGCGCGCCGGGCTTCTCCGCCATGCCGTACGCCACCCACACCCCCGTGCAGGGCATGGCGCTCGGCGACATCGATGGTGACAAGAAGATCGACGTCGTCACCGCGAACTACAACTACGGCCTGGTCGTGGCGTACAACGGTGCCCAGCCGAGCCCGGTGGGCGAGCGGCTCGGGACGCGCGACGTGGCCCCGGCCGACTTCGCCACCGCGGTGCCGCTCACGGCGACGCCGAGCGTGACCTTCGCCCGGAACGTGGACGCGGCCTCGGTGACCTCGTCCACCGTGCGCCTGGTCAACGGCCGTACCGGGGCCGACATCGCCGCCGACCTCTCGGTCAGCGGTGACACCGTGACCCTGACCCCGACCGCGGCACTGCAGGACAACACGCCGTACCGGATCGCGGTCAGCGGGGTCAAGGACAGCGCGGGCGCCGTCCAGACGGAGAAGTTCAGCACCACCTTCCGTACGGTCGACGTAGCGCCGCCGGCGGTCACCGGCCTCAAGGCGCAGGGTGCCCTCGCGGGGGCGACGCTGACCTGGACCCTGCCGGACATCACCGACCTGGACCAGGTCATCATCCGGGCGAACCCGGGCACCACCGCGCCGTCCCGGGTCAGCGAGGGCATCGCGGTGTACGCCGGCGCCGGCAGCTCCGCCACCGCCACCGGCCTGGTCGCCGGCACCACCTACACCTTCCGGGTGTGGGTGCGGGACCGGTCCGGTCTGTACAGCTCGGCGCCGATCCTGACGATGCTCGGCACCGGCGTCACGATCGGCAGCAGCACCACCGCGCTGACCTACGGTGGCGCGGTGACGCTGACCGGCAAGCTGGTCCGCAAGGACACCGGCGCCGGCCTCGCCGGGCTGCCCGTCCAGCTGTACGGCAAGTACAAGGGCGCCTCGTCGTACACGTTGATCACCACGGTGACCAGCGGGACCGGCGGCGCGCTCACGTACACGCACAAGCCGGCCAAGGGCGTCAGCTACGAGTGGCTCTACCGGGGCTCCAGCAGCCTGACTGGTAGCGTCACCCCGCTGCGGACGGTGACCGTGGCCACCCTGGTGACCGGGAACCTGTCGAAGACCTCGTTCGCCCTGGGCGGCACGGTGACCCTCTCCGGTTCGGTCTCGCCGAGCCACGCGGGTCAGACGGTCTACCTGCAGCGCCTGGTCGGCACCTCATGGAAGAACATCACGAGCAGGACGCTCTCGTCGTCGAGCGCCTACTCGTTCTCCATCAAGCCGACCAGCCGGGGCACCTACTACTACCGGGTGTACAAGCCCGCCGACACGGACCACGCCGCCGGCTACAGCCCGCGGCGGAGCTTCAAGGTCAGCTGACCTCGTCGGCATCTCCGACCGGCTCCCCCGTCGCGACGCGGCGGGGGAGCCGCCGTCTTTCCGGGGCCGGCGTAAACGAAGCGAGCCCGACGGGCACGGCACGGGCCGGCCCGCCGGGCTCGCTCCGGCCGGGAGGTGAAAGTCAGCGGGCGTCCTTGTCGCCGTCCTTGCGGTGCTTGGCCACCGCGGCGGCACCGGCCGCCGCCGCGCCCGCGGCCGCCGCGCCCGCCGCCACGGCCTTGCCGGAGACGCCGACCTTGCCGTCGTCGCCGATCGAGCCGGCGGCGTTCTCCACGCCGGGTGTGCCGAGGGTACGGCCCTCGTCGACGGTGCCGCGCCAGGCGCCCGTCTCGACGCCCCGGCCCTCGATGTACGACTTGAAGTTCTCCAGGTCGGACTCGGCCCGCTTCTCGACGATGTGCAGCTTGTCGCCGGCCTTCTCGACCAGCCCCTCCGGCTCGTACTCGAGGGAGAGGCGGACCTGGGTGCGGTCGGCGCCGATCGGCTGGAAGTAGACCGCGCCGGCGTTGGTGGCGCCGCTGGTGGCCGCCCAGGTCACCTTCCGGTCCGGCACCTGTTCCAGGACCTTGGCGTCCCATTCGCGCTTCACGCCGGCGATCTCGGCGATCCAGTGCATCCGCCGGTCGTCGAGCTGGCGTACCTCCTGCACACCGCCCATGAACCGGGGGAACTCCTCGAACTGCGTCCACTGGTTGTACGCGGTGCTCACCGGCACGTTGACTTCGATGGACTTCTCGACCTTCGTGGTCAGGACCCTCCTCGTCGTTCAGTCGTCCCCACTGGAATCCGTACCCCGGGAAGTCGCCGTCAACCGGATCGGTGCACATCGGACGGGGCGGCGGGGGAGGAACGGTCAGACGTAGATGGTCTTCACGTAGTCCGGGCCGTAGTGGCGCTCGAGATCAGCGAGGTTCTCCGTCGGCGCCTCGACCTCCTTGACCAGCCGGGCCCGGGACGGCAGCACGTCCGGTTGCCAGGTCTCCGGCCGCCACAGCTCGGAGCGGAGGAACGCCTTCGCGCAGTGGTAGAAGATCTGCTCGATCGCGACCTCGACCGCCAGCACCGGGCGGTGCCCTCGGACCACCATGTCGTCGAACCACGGCGCGTCCCGGACCAGCCGGGCGCGGCCGTTGATCCGCAGCGTGTCGGTCCGCCCGGGGATCAGGTAGATCAGCCCGACGTGCGGGTTGGCCAGGATGTTGCGGTAGCCGTCGGCCCGCCGGTTGCCGGGCCGCTCCGGGATGGCGATGGTCGTCTCGTCCAGCACCAGCGTGAAGCCGGGCGGGTCACCCTTCGGGGAGACGTCGCAGCTGCCGTCCGCGCCCGCCGTGGCGACCAGGCAGAACGGCGAGGCGGCCAGCCACTCCCGGTCCCGCGCGTGCAGCACCTGGCGCTCCTTGTCCCGCGCCCGCCGGTTCGGCGTGCCCAGCAGATCGGCCAGCTCCTCGGCAGTGGTGATCTCCTGCGTCGCCACGTACGACCTCCCCCGTCCGTTGACCATGACGGCGATTCCGGCGCGCGTCCGGTCGATTTCCGTCATCGTCAGCCTAGGGGAGCGCGTCGTACGCGAGGTTTGCCCCCGGAGCGGGTGGGTAGGGCCCAATCCGCAGCGCGCCCGGACGCGACCGATGGAGGCGGAGATGGAGAGCCGACTGAAGGTGCTCGGCCATCCCGTGCACCCGATGCTGGTGATGTTTCCCGTCGCGCTCCTGGTCACCGCGGTCATCTTCGACGTGGTCGACACGGTGGGCGGGCCGGACTTCCTGGGCGAGGTCGCGTACTGGAACATCGCGGTCGGCCTGATCGGCGGCCTGCTGGCCGCGGTGGCCGGCTCGGTCGACCTGCTCGCCCTGCCCACGGGCACCCGCGCCAAGCGGGTCGGCCTCACCCACGCCGCCGCCAACGTCGCGGTGATCCTGCTCTTCGCCGCGGTGTGGGTGGTCCGGCTCAACGCCGAGTCCCGGGCCGCCGGGGGTGCCCTGATCGCCATCGAGGTGGTCGCCGTGGCGATCCTCGGCGTCAGCGCCTGGCTCGGCGGTGAGCTGGTCGACCGGCTCGGCGTCGGCGTGGACCCGGAGCACGACCTGAACGCCCCGAGCTCGCTGCGACCCCCCTCGGCTCACCAGCGGATCGGAGACGTGCGATGACGGAACACAGCGGCGGTCGGGGTTGGCGTGGGCGCCAGCAGGGCTGGGACCCGATGGGTGAGCTGCAGTCGCTGCGGTCCGAGCTGAGCCGCCTGGTCGGTGGCCGCTCGGGCAGCGCCGACGTCGAGTTGACCGAGGTCGCCGACGGCTGGGAGGTGATCGTCCGGCTGCCCGGCGTGGCGCCGGAGGAGGTCGCCGTCGAGCTGGACGACCGGGAGCTGTGCGTACGGGCCCGGTCGGAGGCAGAGGTCAACGCCGACCACGGCATCCCGGGCGGCTTCGAGACGCGCGGCTTCGAGTACCGGGTGGACCTGCCGTCCCGGGTGGACCCCGACCGGATCGACGCGGTGATGGACCACGGCCTGCTCCGGGTACGCCTGCCCCGGGCGGTCCGGCCCGCGCCGCGCACCATCACCGTCGGGCGCACCGGGCCGCGGGCCGCCCCCGGGGGTACGCGCACCCTGGCCGACCCGGCCGCGGACCGGGAGCTGCACCACCCGGACACCACGGTCGACGAGATCGACCGGCCGTAGGGGTCGGGTGGCCACCCCGTCCGTGCTCGGCCCGGTCGGCGAGCGCGTCCCCGACGTGGAGCGGATCGCCGTGTTGCGGGCGAACGCGCTCGGCGACTTCATCTTCGTCCTGCCGGCGCTGGAGGCGTTGCGGGCCGCGTACCCCTCGGCGGAGATCGTGCTGCTCGGCGCGCCGTGGCACGCGAAGCTCTGGCGCGCTCGCCCCGGCCCGGTGGACCGAGTGCTGGTGGTCCCGCCCGCGCCCGGCATCCGGGACGCCGGCCCGGACGAGGCACCGTCCGATCTGGCGGACTTCCTGGCGGCGTGCCGGACGGAACGCTTCGACCTGGCGTTGCAGCTGCACGGTGGCGGCGCCAACTCCAACCCGGTCGTCGCCGGGCTGGGCGCCCGGGTCGCCGCCGGCCTGCGGGCCGAGGACGCGCCGCCGCTGGACCGGTGGATCCGGTACGTCTACTACCAGCACGAGGTGATCCGCTACCTGGAGGTGGCGGCCCTGGTCGGCGCGCCCGCCACCACGATCATGCCGGCCCTGCCGGTGACCGACGCCGACCGGGCGGAGGCCCGCGAGGTGCTGGGCGAGCCCACCCGGAGCCGGGTGGCGCTGCACCCGGGCGCGACCGACACCCGTCGACGCTGGCCGCCGGAGCGGTTCGGCGAGGTCGCCCGCGCCCTCGCCGGGGACGGGTACGAGGTGCTGGTCACCGGCACGCCGGCCGAGCAGGAGACGGTCGACGAGGTGGTCGCGGCGGCCGGCGTGCCGGTCCGCCGGCAGGTCGGCACGCTCAGCCTCGGCGGGCTGGCCGCCTGCTTCGAGGGCTGCGCGCTGGTGATCTCCAACGACACCGGGCCGCTGCACCTGGCCGGCGCGGTCGGCGCCCCGACGGTGGGCGTCTACTGGGTCGGCAACCTGATCAACGGGGCCTCGCCGCTGCGCGCCCGGCACCGGCCGATCGCCTCCTGGACCACCCACTGCCCGGTCTGCGGCATCGACTGCACCCCAGGGATCTACCCGCACCGCCCCGGGGACGGCGACTGCCCGCACCGGGACTCGTTCGTCGCCGACGTGCCGGTGGTCGAGGTGGTCGAGGCGGCCCGCGAACTGCTGGCGGGGTGAGGAAGGTCAGGCCGGTGACCGCTGGTCGGCGACGACCGCCTCCCAGGCCTCCACCTGCCGCTCGGTGACCGTGGTCGGCGACTCCAGGTGGTAGGCGCCGCTGGGCAGCACGCCCGCGCCGCCGTGCCGCTCCAGCACCGCGATCTGCGCGGCGACATCCTCGCCCTGGTGCTGCTCGTGCACCTGGCGCCAGAACTCGAAGCCGCCGGAGTCGATCAGCTTGGCCCGGTCGTAGAGCACGCACCCGCCGATCCAGGAGACCTTGTACGCCCGCCAGGCCCCCGCCGGCAGCCGCAGCTTCTCGGTGACGTGCAGGATGTTCGCCGCCGGGTGGATGGCCGCCCGCTCCCACTCCGGTGTGCCGGGGCGGACCCGCTCGGGGACCGGCGGGCCGTGCCACTCCTCGTAGTGGGCGTGCGCCTCCGGGCGGACGTCGTCGACGTAGGAGAGGCCGTGCACGGCGTTGCCGACGAACCCGCAGCCCAGCTCGCGGATCGCGGTGACCAGCCGGGACAGCGCCCCCGGTTCCAGCCAGACGTCGTCGTCGAGGCACAGCACGTACCGGGCCGCCGACTGGTCGAGCAGGTACGCCCGGTGCTCGGCCAGGCCGCGCCGGGGCAGCCGCCGGGTCAGCAGCACCGGGTGACCCCGGTGGCGCAGCGCCCGGACCATGGTGGCCGCCGCCGGGTGCGCGTACGCCGGCCCGTCGTCGGACTGGTCGCTCACCACCACCCCGAAGTCGGACCCGCCCTCCTGCGCGGCCAGCCCGGACAGGGTGACCGCCAGCTCGGCCGGGCGGTTGCGGGTGGGGATCAGCACGTCGAGCCGCCGGGGATGGCGGAACCGCTCCGGGGTGCCGAGGTCGAGCGGTCGGTTCACGTCGGCCTGCCCGTACCCTCACCGACGGTCGGGGTGACCGACTGGGCCCGGATCCGGTCGATGATCGCCGAGGTGGAGCGGTCCGGCACGTACCCGAGGGTGCGGACCTGGCCGCCGAGCCGGCGGACCAGCGGCGCCTCCGGGACCATCTCGGGCGGGTAGTCGCCGCCCTTGACGTAGACGTCCGGGCGGACCGTCTCGATCAGGGTGGCCGGGGAGTCCTCCTCGAAGACCACCACGTGGTCGACGCACTCCAGCGCGGCGAGCAGGGCGGCCCGGTCCTCGACCGGGTTGACCGGCCGGTCCGGCCCCTTGAGCCGGCGTACGCTGCCGTCCGAGTTGACCGCCACGACCAGCAGGTCACCGAGCGCGCGGGCCTGGGTCAGGTAGCGGACGTGCCCGGGGTGCAGCACGTCGAAGCAGCCGTTGGTGAAGACGATCGAGCGGCCGGCGCGGCGGTGCTCCGCGACGATCGCGGTCAGCTCCCTGGCGCCCACCAGGGTGGGGTGGTCGGTCTGCTCCGGCCCGGTGCCCAGCGCGTCGAGCAGGTCCTCCTGCCGGCACACGCAGGTCCCGGTGTCGGAGATCGTGATGGTGGCGGCGAGCTGGGCGAGCTGGGCGGCGGTCGGCAGGCTCGCCTCCGCGGCCAGGGCCAGGGTCATCGCCGCCAGGTACGCGTCCCCGGCGCCCACCGCGTGGCTGGCCGGGACCGGGGTGCTGTGGCTGCGTCGGGGCTCGCCGTCGGCCCCGCCGACCACCGCACCCTCGGTGTCCAGGGTCACCGCCACCACGTCCGCGCCGGTGTGCGCGCGCAGCTCGGCCAGCCGCGACTCGGCCAGCACGGCCCGGTCCACGCCCTCGCCGACCGAGGCGTTCACGGTCACGCCGGTGCCGGTCACGGTGAGCCCGTCCACGGTCAGCGCGACCCGCTCCTCGCCGGGCGTCGGCTCGCCGGTCGGGCCGGCGGACGCGCCGGGGCGGTCGGCCGTGGGCGCGCCGGAGGTCGGGTGCGGGGTGCCCGCGGGCCGCTCGCCGGCCCCGCCAGGCGCCGCGCCGACGACCAGCTCGGACGGCCCGTCGGCCAGCTCGGCCGGGTGGTCCAGGTGCAGGTCGCCGGCGGTGGTGCCGGGCGCGCCGGCACGGGTCGTGCCGCCGAAGCCGGCCGCCGCCCGGGCCAGCAGGCGGGCCGCCTCGGCGAAGCTCGGGGTGACCACGGTGGGGTTCAGGCCGCGCCAGTCGGCGAGGTCGTGCGCGTCGAGGGCCACGGTGGCGTAGCGGTCCCGGTTGGCGACCAGCCAGGCGCGCACGGCGGCGGGCAGCGCGCCCAGGCCGTAGTCGCACACGACCAGGGTGAGCGCCTGCCCCTTCGCGGCGGCCCACAGCTCCTCGGTGGCGCAGTGCAGCGCGGTGAGCAGGCGGGCCACCCCGTCGTCGTCGAGCGCGTCGTCCGGGTCGCCGGAGTCCTCGCGGAGCAGGATCTGGTTGCCGGCGAGCATCCGCCGCTTGACCGGCGTCGGCCGGCCGGGCTGGTTGACCGTACGGTCCCAGACCCCGGCGCGGTCGAGGCAGTCGTGCAGTTCGTCACCGGCCACGTCGGCGCCGACCGGGGCCACCAGCGCGGCCCGGCCGCCGAGGGCGGAGACGTTGACCGCGGTGTTCGCCGCGCCGCCGGCCGCGGAGATGCGTCGGCGCAGGGTGAGGACGGGGGCGGGGGCCTCCCGGCAGAGCCGCTCGGACTCCGCGAACCGCCACTCGTCCAGCATGGCGTCGCCGACGACCAGCACGGGACGCCCCAGCCAGCTCTCCACGACAGTGGCGAGCCGGCGCTCTTCCGCTGCTGCTCCTGCCATGCCTCTCGGGGTCCCCCGAGCCGGTCCGGCCAAACCTGTCCGCTTCCGGCCGGCCGGTGCGGGCCAGGCCACCCCCGACGTCCGGTTTCGCGGCGTCGGTGTCGGGAACGGGTTCAGGCAACCCCGGGAGAGGAGAAACCACCATGGCAGCGACATTGCAGGGCAAGCGGATCGCCTTCCTGGCCGCCGACGGAGTGGAGGAGGTCGAGTACACCAAGCCCCGCGAGGCCGTGGAGAACGCCGGTGCCCGGGTCGAGCTGGTCTCGCTCAAGCCCGGTTCGATCCAGTCCTTCAACCACCTGGACCGGAGCAACCAGTACCCGGTCGACGTGACGACGAAGGAAGCGGACGTCGGGGCGTACGACGCGCTGGTGCTGCCCGGCGGCGTGGCCAACCCGGATTTCCTGCGGACGGACCCGGAGGCGGTCCGGTTCGTGAGGTCGTTCTTCGACGCCGGCAAGCCGGTCGGGGTGATCTGCCACGGCCCGTGGACGCTGGTCGAGGCGGACGTGGTGCGCGGCCGCCGGCTCACCTCCTGGCCGAGCCTGCGCACCGACCTGACCAACGCCGGCGCAACCTGGGTCGACGAGGCGGTCGTGACCGACCACGGCCTGGTCAGCAGCCGCAAGCCGGGCGACCTCCTGGCCTTCTGCTCCAAGATCGTCGAGGAGTTCGCGGAGGGGAAGCACTGATCATCGAGCCGGCGACGTGGGCGACGGATCGCCCGCGTCGCCGATTCGTGGTTCGGGGGCATGATCTGCGGGAGGTGGGAAAGAACCCGGAATGACTGCCCTGGCCAACGGTCGTCCCGTGCTGCACGCCCGTCAGATCCGCCTGCTGATGTTCGGTCTGATGACCGGGATGCTGCTGGCGGCGCTGGACCAGACCATCGTCGGTACCGCGCTGCCCACCATCGTCGGCGAGCTGGGCGGGATCAACCACTACTCGTGGGTGGTGACCGCGTACCTGCTCGCCTCCACCGCCTCGACTCCGCTGTACGGCAAGATGGCCGACCTGTACGGGCGCCGCCCGGTGTTCCTCTTCTCGATCGGCACGTTCCTGCTCGGTTCGCTGCTGGCCGGCCTGTCGCAGAACATGACCCAGCTGGTCGTCACGCGGGGCGTGCAGGGGCTGGGCGCCGGCGGTCTGTTGACGCTGGCGTTCACCATCATCTCGGACGTGGTCTCTCCCCGGGAACGGGGCCGCTACCAGGGGCTCTTCGGCGCGGTCTTCGGCCTGTCGTCGGTGGCCGGCCCGCTGGTGGGCGGGTACTTCGCGGAGACGAACTGGCGGTGGATCTTCTACATCAACGTGCCGCTGGCGATCCTGGCCATCGTGGTCTGCTACCACGTCATGCGGCTGGTCCCGTTCCAGCGGCGGGAGCACGCCATCGACTGGCTCGGTGCGGGGTTGCTGGTCGCCGGGGTGAGCTGCCTGCTGCTGGCGCTGAGCTGGGGCGGCACCCAGTACCGATGGGGCTCCGGCGTGATCATCGGGCTCTTCGTCGCCGGCGCGGTGCTCGGGGTGCTCTTCCTGCTCCAGGAGGCCCGGGTGGCCGAGCCGATCCTGCCGCTGCGGCTGTTCCGCATCGGCACCTTCTCGCTGGCCAACCTGGCCGGCTTCGTGCTCGGTCTGGTGATGTTCGGGTCGATCATCTTCATCCCGCTCTACCTGCAGATCGTCAAGGGCGCCTCGCCGACCCGCAGCGGTCTGCTGATGCTGCCGATGATGGCCGGCATCATCGTCACCTCGATCCTCACCGGCCGGGCGATGAGCCGGATCGG
Source organism: Micromonospora sp. NPDC005806 (assembly GCF_042871425.1). Classification (NCBI taxonomy): domain Bacteria; kingdom Bacillati; phylum Actinomycetota; class Actinomycetes; order Micromonosporales; family Micromonosporaceae; genus Micromonospora; species Micromonospora sp. NPDC005806. The sequence continues at coordinate 22,325 of NZ_JBIAIL010000045.1, forward strand.
GCGGTACAAGTGGTTCCCGGTGGCCGGCTCGGCGGTGCTGGTCGCGGGCATGCTGCTCTTCCGGCAGCTCCAGGTGGCCACCTCGCTCTGGGTGGCGTTCGGCTTCATGGTGGTGATCGGCGTCGGGCTGGGCCTGTGCATGCAGTCCCTGATCCTGGCCGTGCAGAACGCGGTGGATCCGCGGGACCTCGGCGCGGGCACCTCGTCGGCGACATTCTTCCGCTCGCTGGGCGGCTCGTTCGGCGTGGCGATCCTCGGCGCGGTGCTGTCCTCCCAGCTCACCCGCCACCTCGCCGACCGGCTGCCGGCCGCGATCGCGCAGCTCCCGCCGCAGCAGCAGGCGGCGGTGGCGGCCAGCGGCGGCGCCAACATCTCGATCAACGACCCGAAGACGGTCCTCGCCCTGCCCGGCCCGGTGCGGGCCGCAATCCAGAGCGCGTTCGTGGAGTCGCTGCACCTGGTCTTCCTGACCACCGGGCTGATCGCCATCCTCGCGGTGCTGGTCACCCTGGCCCTGCCGAACGCTCAGCTGCGCGGCACCGGTCCGCAGGGCGCCACCGGCGGCGCGGATCCGCTCGGCGGCAAGGCGGCCGCCCCCGGCGGGAAGCCGCTGACCAGGGAGTCGAAGGAGGAGGCCGCCGCCGAGATGGAGGCGAAGTCCCAGACGATGCTCTGACCGGCCGCCGCTGGTCGTGCGTCACGGTTCGTGCGGCGGCCCCGCGTGGGCGGTGAGCAGGTCGAGGATCAGCGCCAGCGGCGGCCAGGCCGCCCGACCGCGGCGGGTCACGGCGTACGCGCGCAGGAGGGCCTGCGGTCCGGTCAGGGGCAGCAGGCGGACGCCGGGCCCGGTCGGCTGGTCGGCGGGGAGCAGACCGACGCCGAGTCCCGCGACGATGAGGTCCTGGACCAGGTCGAGGCTGTCCGCGCGGTGCACGATTCGGGGCTCGAAGCCCGCCATCGACGCGATGGTCCGGACGACCACCTCGTCGGCGGTGTTGCGCGAGTTGACGATCCAGTCCTCGTCCCGGAACCGGTCGAAGATCGCCGGGGCGCCCTCTCCCGGGCGGGGCAGCGCGTCCGCTGGCACCCCGAGGTGCCACGCCGCCGACCACAGCGGGGTGGCCTCCAGCGCGTGGTCCGCGGCCAGCGGGGCCAGGTTGTAGTCGTAGATCAGCGCGAGGTCGACGTCGTCGGCCGCGAGCAACGCGTACGCCTCGGCCGGCTCGTGCTCGTGGATGCGCAGGCGCACCCGCGGATGGTCCGTGGCCAGCCGGGCGGTGAGCGGCAGCAGCGAGCGCCGGACGGCGGTGGCGAAGCCGGCGACCCGTACCGTGCCGGCCGGCTCGGCCCGCGGATCCAGGTCGAGCCGGGCCGCGTCGACCGCGGCGAGGATCGTCACGGCGTGTTCGGCCAGTCGGCGGCCGGCCGGGGTGAGCCGGACGCGGCGACCGTGCGGCTCGACCAGCTCCGTGCCCACCTCCCGGGCCAGCGCCGCCAGCTGCTGCGACACGGTCGAGGTGGTGACGTGCAGCTCGTCGGCGACCTGGCGCATCGAGCCGAGCCGGGCCAGTTCGCGCAGCAGGCGCAGGCGACGCAGGTCCACGGGGATGATTGTTCACGATCCCCGAGTGGTTCGTCCAGAACTGGCACGTGGACGCGAACGGTCTGGACCGGCTCTACTTGTCCGCATGACCACCGCGACCTCCACCCGTGCCGGCACCGCGATGGCGGTCGCGTCGATGACCTGTGTCCAGCTCGGGCTGGCCGCCTCGGTCGGGCTCTTCGACCGGGTCGGCCCGGAGGGTGCGGCCTGGCTGCGCCTGGCCTGGGCCGGGGTGCTGTTGGCGGTCGTGGTCCGGCCCCGCCCGTCGGCCTTCACCCGATCCGCCCTGCGGGCCTGCGTGGCGCTCGGCGTGGTGACGGCCGGCGTCACCATCCTGTTCATGGCGGCGGTGGCCCGGCTGCCCCTGGGTACGGCCAGTGCGCTGGAGTTCCTGGGGCCGCTGGGGGTGGCCGTGGCCCGTGGTCGGGGCGGCACCAAGCTCTGGCCGGCGCTCGCGGCGGTCGGGGTGCTGCTGCTCACCGAGCCGTGGCACGGCGGCTCGGACCTGGTGGGGGTGGCGTACGCGCTCGGCGCGGCGGCCTGCTGGGCCGCGTACATCCTGCTCACCCAGCGGGTGGGCGACGAGGTCTCCGGCATCCGCGGCCTGGCGGTCTCGATGCCGGTGGCCGCCGTGGTCGCGACCCTGGTCGTCGGTCCCTCGACGTTCGGCGACCTGACCTGGCAGGTGCTCCTGGTCGGCCTCGGGCTGGCCGTCCTGTTGCCCGTCGTCCCGTTCGTGCTGGAACTGCTGGCGCTGCGCCGGCTCACCACCGCCGCGTTCGGCACGCTGATGAGCCTCGAGCCCGCCATCGCCCTGGTCGTCGGCCTGGTCGCGCTGGGTCAGGTGCCGGGCGTCGGCGCGGTGGCCGGCATCGCCTTCGTGGTGGTCGCCGGGATCGGCGCGGAACGTTCCGGCGCCCGCCCGGGTGCCGGCCGGGGTGACGACGGGGTGCTCAGCGAGCGGCCGGCGGGGGTCGGCACCGCCGTCACTTGAGGATCAGGCGGTTGGTCTGCTCGAAGACGTCCAGGTCGGCGAGGGTCTCGATGACGCTGGCGGAGAGCGGGGTGGGCAGCTCCTCGGGGTGGAAGAAGCCGGCGTCGGTGGTCTCGTCGGTCACCCGGAGCAGGTCCCCGTCCCACTCCTCGACCCGGAACGCGGTGGTGAAGATCTGGTAGGTGTGGCCGTACATGTTGGTGTGGGTGCGGTCGGGGCCGGTGTAGAGAGCGAAGGCGCCGACCCGCAGGGCGCGCAGCCCGGTCTCCTCGCGTACCTCCCGGACGGCGCAGTCGGCGATGGACTCGCCCAGCTCCATGGCGCCGGCCGGCATGGCCCACTGGCCGTTGTCGGAGCGCTGGATCAGCAGCACCCGGGCGGCGTTGTCCCGGACCACGGCCCGGGCGCCGACGAACATCAGGGTGCGGTCACCGGCCAGGGCGCGTAGCTGCCCCACGTACGAGTCGGCCCACGAGATGCTCACCCGGACAATTTACGCATGTTCCGCCGGCCGGACCGGCTTTCCGGGGGTTCCCAACGTGGGACCGGTCACACTAGCTTGCTACCCATGCGTAGCACGATGATGGACGCCCCCCTCCAGGTCGCCCGGATCCTCGAACACGGCTCCTCCGTGCACGGCACGGCGGAGGTCGTCACCTGGACCGGCGCCGAACCCCGTCGGATGTCGTACGCCGAGGTCGGCCGCACCGCCGCCCGGCTGGCCCACGCGCTGCGCGACGAGTGCGGGGTGACCGGTGACGAGCGGGTCGCCACGTTCATGTGGAACAACAACGAGCACCTGGTGGCCTACTTCGCCGTGCCGAGCATGGGCGCGGTGCTGCACACGCTCAACCTCCGGCTCTTCCCCGACCAGGTCGCCTACATCGCCAACCACGCCGAGGACCGGGTGGTGCTGGTCGACAGCACGCTGATCCCGCTGCTGGCCAGGGTGATCGGCCAGATGACCACGGTGCGGCACGTGGTGGTGGTCGGCGGGGGCGACCCGGCCCCGCTGGTGGCGGCGGCCGGCGACCGGATCGTCGTACACCATTGGGACGCCCTGCTGGCCGACCGGCCGGACATCTTCGACTGGCCCGAGGTGGACGAGCGCGACGCGGCCGCGCTCTGCTACACCTCCGGGACCACCGGCAACCCCAAGGGGGTCGCCTACTCGCACCGCTCCATCTACCTGCACTCGCTCCAGGTCTGCATGCCGGAGGGTTTCGGGCTCGGCCCGAAGGACCGGGAGCTGGCCATCGTGCCGATGTTCCACGCGATGTCCTGGGGCCTGCCGTACGCGGCGTTCCTCTCCGGCGCGTCGCTGATCATGCCGGACCGGTTCCTCCAGGCCGAGCCGATCGCCGCGATGATCGCCGCCGAGCGGCCCACCCTGGCCGGCGCGGTGCCGACCATCTGGACCGACCTGCTGACCTATCTGGACAGCCACGACGTGGACACCTCCTCGCTCAAGGAGGTGATCGTCGGCGGCTCGGCCTGCCCGCCGGCCCTGATGCACGCGTTCCACGAGCGGCACGGGATCGAGGTCATCCACGCCTGGGGGATGACCGAGATGTCGCCGCTCGGCTCGGTCTCCCGGCCGCCGGCCGGCGCCACCGGCGAGACGGCCTGGCGCTACCGCTACACCCAGGGTCGCATCCCCGCCGGGGTCGCCGCGCGCATCGTCGGCCCGCTCGGTGAGCCGCTGCCCGCCGACGGGACCTCCGTCGGCGAGTTGGAGGTCCGGGGGCCGTGGGTGACCGCCCGGTACGTCGGGGACGAGACGCCGGACGAGGAGAAGTTCCGCGACGGCTGGCTGCGGACCGGGGACGTCGGCATGCTCTCGCCGGACGGCTACATCACGCTGACCGACCGGGCCAAGGACGTGATCAAGTCGGGCGGGGAGTGGATCTCCTCGGTCGAGCTGGAGAACGCCCTGATGGCGCACCCGGCGGTGTTGGAGGCGTGCGTGGTGGGCGTGCCGGACGAGCGCTGGGACGAGCGGCCGCTGGCCACCGTGGTGGTCCGGGAGGGCGCCTCGGTGACCGCCGAGGAGCTGCGCGAGTTCCTGGGGAAGTCGGTGGCGCGCTGGCAGCTGCCGGAGCGCTGGGCGTTCATCGATGCGGTCCCGAAGACCAGCGTCGGCAAGTTCGACAAGAAGGTGGTGCGCTCCCGGTACGCCGAAGGTGGCCTCGAGGTACGGGAACTGACCGCGCCGTAACACTTTCCGGCGTAGCGTCGCTGCACGGGTAGGGAACACCTTTCCTAAGGCATCCCTCCCCAGAGGGCGGCCCCGGCGTTCGCACCGCGCCGGGGCCGCCCGTCCATTTTGCGGGGCGACCCGCAAAGTCATTCTCGCGAAACTTGTTCGTCTCTGTCCCGATGATGGCGAAATCGGTTCGCGTTATCCCACCTCGGTCGTGCCGATGAGCACCTTGCCGACCGCCCCGTCCTCCACCGCCTTCTGCGCCGTCGCGGTCGCCGCCAGCGAGTAGTGGTGCAGCGGCAGGCCGGCCTCCTCGCCCACCCGGATCGCGCCCTGGGCCACCGCCGCCGCGATGTCGGTCACCGCCTGCGCCTTGGCCGCCTTCGGGGCGGTGTAGATCAGCACGAACTGCCAGCGGGCGTTCGGCATCATCAGCGGTCGGATCGGCAGGGTCACCTCGGTGCCGCCGTTGTCGGCGTACACGCAGACCGCGCCGCCGTTCCGCACGACCTGCACGTCGGTGGCGGCGTTGCAGGCGGCGGAGACCTCGACGATGGTGTGCACCCCGTCGGGCGCGATCTTGCGGACCTCCTCCACCACGTCCTGCTCCCGGTAGTTGATCACCAGGTCGGCCCCGGCCGCCGCGGCGAGCTGCGCCTTCTCCGGGCTGCTCACCGTCGCGATCACGCAGGCGTCGGCCCAGTGGGCGAGCTGGATCGCCGCGTTGCCCACCGCACCCGCCCCGCCCTGCACCAGCACCACGTGGCCGCTCAGCGCGCCCGCGTGCAGCTTGTCCGGCATGAACTCGCCGGCGGTCAGGCAGCGGTGCGCCGTCATGAACGGGATGCCCAGGCAGGCGCCCAGGTCGAACGAGGCCGAGCCGAGCCGCACCGCGTGCCGGACCGGGACGAGCGTGTACTCGGAGGCGGTGCCCCAGGGCCGCTGCCAGGCCGCCTCCCAGAGCCACACCCGCTGGCCGATCAGGATCTGGTCGACACCCTCGCCGACCGCCTCGATCACGCCCGCGCCGTCCTGACCGGGGATCTGCCAGCCGGCCGGCAGCGGCCACGCCTGGCGGGCCTTCCAGTCCGTCGGGTTGACCCCGGAGACCGCCATCCGCACCAGTACCTCGCCCGGGACCGGCTCCGGGATCGGCCGCTCCGCCAGGTGGAGCACCGAGGCGTCCCCGCTGCGCTCGTACACGATCGCCCTCATCGCCGTCCCCTCACCGTCGCCACGTGCGCCACCGGCTGCGCTACCCGGAAGCTCTCTGATCATTCCGATCGAACGTGCCGGGGAAAACGTACAACGAGGTGGTCGGCGGTAGGAGGGGTGTGATGCGGGACATACCGGCGACGAAGGCGCGGGTGGTAACCCCGGGGAGTGGGCCGGGGTCGACCGACCCACTCCCGCGGCAGCTCAGCCCGCGGCCACGGACCGCTTCACGTAGTCGATCAGCTCCGGTGACGGGCCGCCGAACTGCCGGGCGATCTCCGTGCTGTTCTCCGCCTGCATCCGGTAGAGCGAGTCCCGCAGCCCCGGGTCCCCGCCGTGGAACGCCTCCAACAGCTCCATCCAGCGCTTGGCCAGCGCCCGCACCCGCGGATCCGCCGGGTCGGTCCCGGCGTCCAGCTCCGCCTGGACCTGGGCGATCAGCCTCGGCCACTCCTCCTGTACGTCGCGGATCGCCGCCTCGCCGAACTGCTCCCGCCGCTTCGCCAACGCCGCGAGCTGCTCCTCGGTGAAGTAGTTCCGGATCGTGTCGTCCACCCTGGTCACCTCCTCGATCAGGGCGAGCAGGTCGACGGGCGTGGCCCCACCGGCGGCGCGTACGGCCGGCACCAGCGCGGCCAGCCGGTCGCGCAGCCCGCCCAGTGCGGCGAGCTGCCGCTCCACGTGCGCCAGGTGCTCGCCGAGCAGGTCGGCCAGTCCCGGGCCCCCGGCCCCGCCACCGTCCAGCAGCGCGCCGATGGTCTCCAGCGACAGGCCCAACTCGCGCAGCGCGACGATCCGGTACAGCCGGTCCACGTCACCGGAGTCGTAGAGCCGATGCCCCGCCGACGTCCGCGCGGACGGCCGCAACAGCCCCACGTGGTCCCAGTGGTGCAGGGTCCGGACGGTCAGCCCGGTACGCCGGCACAGCTCACCGATCCGCCAGGTGGACGCCACGTCCCGCTCCCTCCTCGCGTCACCGCACCCTGCGGCGACGGGAACCGACGCTATGACCTGACGTCGCGTCAGGAGCAAGCCGGCCGTTCAGTCCAGCCCCGCCACCAGCTCCGGGATGAGCGCGTCGATCGAGGGCAGCACCACCGCCGCGAGCGCCTCGGCGTCCGGGTCCAGCGGGTACGACCCGTGCGGCACCGCCACCACCCGCGCCCCGGCGGCGGCCGCCGACCGGACCCCGTTCGAGGAGTCCTCGACCGCCACGCACCGGGCCGGGTCCACGCCGAGCCGCGCCGCCACCGCCAGCCAGACGTCCGGCGCGGGTTTGCCCCGGGCGGTCTCCTCGGTCGACAGGGTCGCGCCGAAGGCGTCGGTCAGGCCCGTGGCCGCCAGCGTCGCCGCGATCAGCGCGGTGGGGGAGGAGCTGGCCAGCCCCAGCGGCCACCGCGCGGCCATCCGGCGCACCACCGCGTCAGCGTCGTCGATCAGCGGTACGCGCTCCGCGTACCGGCGGGTCATCTCGGCCACCACCTCGGCGGCGACCTGCTCGGCGGTGCGGTCCACGCCCAGCTCAACGCTGAGGTAGGCGGCCCACTCGCCGGTGCTCATCCCCATCAGCCGGCGCTGGGTGTCCGGCTGCCAGGTGCCGCCGTGCGCGGCCACGTACGCCCGCCGGACCTCCTCCCAGACCGGCTCGGAGTCCACGATCACGCCGTCCAGGTCGAAGAGCACCGCATCCACCACGTACCCATCCTGCCGGATCGCCCGGTCGGGTGTCGGCCGCTCGCGCAGCGCGCCCGGGTGGGCGTGCCGGTGGCGGTGCCGCGGTCGGCGGCGCTGGTCCGGAAGACGCACCCCCTGTCCGATGTGGAACGTACATCCGGAAACGCCACAAGGGACGGCGAACGCTAACGCCTGCCGGCTAGTCTGCCCACGATCACGCCCAATCGACGAATGGGAGTATCTATGGGTTTCCATGGGCGACTGCGACGAAGAAGTCTGGCTGCGGCGGTGGCGACTGCCGTCGTGGCGCAGCTGGCGCTCTTCGGCGGTCCGGCGTCGGCAGGGGAAACCCCCCTGTGGCAGACGGAGGTCGGAAAGATCCCGACCGCGAAGTACACCCGCGACGCGAAGCTCTACATCACCGAGTCCTGCCAGGCGTTGAGCCCGTACGTGGAGGGTGGGCTGGGGGACAGCCGGCTCGCCCCGGTGCTGGCCGACGTGGAAAGCCGATACTTCGACGGCGCCCGGCTCAAGAGCGCCGCCGACGGCCAGGTCGCGTTCGACAACCTGGAGCACCTGGAGTCGTTCCTCAAGAGCCGGTTGACCGGCGCCAGCCCGCCAAGCGGTGAGGCGGAGCAGGCGCACGTCCGGGCTCTGGTGGAGACCCTCTCCGGGGTCCGGCTGCTGGCGGACGCGGCGATCCAGGACGCCGAGGCGACCATCGGCCCGTTCCGGGCCAGCCCGCCACCCGCACCCGCCCCGGCGGGGCTGACCGAGGCGTTCGCGGATCTGGAGGAGGCGAAGGCGAGCCTGGCCAAGGCCGACGATATGCTGGTCAAGGCCAACGTGGAGCCGGCGACGATCCAGGCCGGGCGGGCTTGGGCGAGCGGCTTCAACGTGCTGACCCGGCTGGGCATCACCTACGACGGCGACCACGACTCCGACGGCGTGGTCGACGTGGTCGAACTGCGCTTCGGCTCCAGTCCGCTGCTGGTCGACTCCGACAGCGACGGGCTGACCGACAAGTTCGAGATCACCGAGCTGGCAGGCTGGACCAGGCCGAACAAGGTCGACACCGACGGCGACTCGGTCACCGACGGCGACGAGGACGTCGACAACGACGGCCTCACCAACCTCCAGGAACAGGACCTGGGCACCTCGCCCACCGACCCGGACACCGACGGTGACGGGGCCAACGACGGCACCGAGGTCGCCAACGGCACCAACCCGCTGGTCCCCGACCAGCCCCGCGCCCCGCCGGCGCCAGGCGACGTCCCGCCGATCGTGCCCGTGCCGAACGAGGCGGACACCGACGGTGACGGGCTGATCGACGTCGCCGAGGAGGAAGCCCTCACCGACGTCAACAATGTGGACAGCGACGGTGACGGCCTGTCCGACGGCACGGAGATCAACGACTGGGGCATCGACCCCCTGGTCCAGGACACCGACGGCGATGGCCTGCGCGACGACTACGAGGTGGCGCACAAGGACGACCAGGGCCTCGACCCGGGCCGGCCGGACGAGCAGGTCAGCAAGTGGACGTACGTGTCCGACTTCCTGCTCGGCATGTTCGCCGGCGACTTCGCCCCGCGCGACTCGATCGCCTGGCTCTCCGGGAACCTGTGCTCCGGCGCGCTGAGCTTCATCCCGGTCGTCGGCTGGATCGTCGGTGGCCTCGCCGACATCCGCGACACGATCGCCGGGCTGATCCACGGCGACTGGATCGGTGCGGGGCTGAGCATTCTCGGCGTCGTCCCCTACGTGGGTGACGCCGTGGCGATTCCGGGGAAGGCCCTGCGATTCGTCCTCAAATTCGCGCACCGACTCGAACAAGTCGTCCTGCTCGTCGCCACGTACGAGAGCATTCCGGACAGCATCAAGGAAGCCGCGCTCGAGCAGATCCTCGGTGACGACTGGACCGCGCTTCAGGACGCTGGCTTCGCCGCGGAGTCGGCGACCGCTGGCTTCGGCACTCTCTCCGTCCGCTCCAGCATGCTGCGACTCGCCAAGGGTGAGCGGACGAGTTTCGCCAGGTTGCGGGCCGCGTACCAGAACGTCCTGCACGTCAAGGGTCCGCGTGTTCGCTACATGTTCAACTGGCGGGACGGGGAGGACTTCGTCGCCGACAATCTGCTGACGGGTACCCGACACCGCAACCTCAAGGTGTTGACGCCTCAGTATCCGACGCCGAGATCGGTTTCGCGGAAGCCGGACATCGCCGTTGAGGATCCGGCGGGCGAACTGACCCTGCACGAGGTGAAGACCGGCGTCCCGGACTACGGCAGCGAATTGGCCGAATGCCAGAAGGACGCCTGGATGCTCAAGCAGCCGTCTGTCGACGTAGTGGACGCGAACAAGCAGACAAGCAAGTACAAGGTACGAGGGGTCCACTGGCATTTCCTGCCGCACCACGGCTACAACAGCCTGGGCCCAACCCAGGCGGTGCTCGACTGCTTGATTGCGAACAATATCCCATATACCATCCACTTCCCGGAATAGCGTCTTGAGGAGGTGATCGGGTTGGGTCGACCGTATGGCCGACCCAACCCGGCCTTTTATGGGTGACCAACTTGTCGTCATGCGATTTGATGAAGCCGGTGAGCCAGGGGCCGAGTTGCCGGTCGCCGTCGTACTCGGCAGATTGCGCGAGGTGTTCGGGGACGACCCCGAGCTGGATCTGCCGATCGCGGACGGAGACATTGTCGAGCTCGAATTTACCGGAGCGCGAGCCAGCATTGATGGGTTCGTCTATGCCGGAGCGCAGGGCGTACAACGGGTGGTCGTCGAGTTCACCGACAGATCCTGGGGCGAGCCGGTGCACGAATTCCGGCAGGAGATCACGCCCGCGCTGGACGCGTTGGTCGCTCTCGCAGTCGAAACAGGTGCGCGCCTGTTCGACTCCGTCGATCCCCAATCGTCCAACCTGACGACGGCGCGGGCACTGGATCTGCTCGCGCCGGCCAATCCACCTGACGTTGGCTGATCGCGGCCCGGACGGTCCGTTGGCGCGGCGCTGAGCGTGCGCGCGAACGGCCGGCACCGGACCTCGGCCGGATCAGGACAGGGTCAGCTACCACTCAGCGCGCCGGGCTGGGCGCATCGGTGGCGCTACCGCGCTGCGCCGGCAGGCCGATCGGGGCCTTCGGCGGGATGATCGTGCGGCACCGGGTGGCGATCGGGTCGAGCAGCTCGCGCACCCGGGCGGCGCGCTCCGCGCCCAGCGCCCGCCACGGGCCGAGGGCGGCCCGGTCGGTGGCCTCCTCGGCGGCCCGGAACGTCGCGGTGCCGTGCTCGGTCGGCTCCCGGTCCGCGGTCAGCCAGCCCTTCTCGACCAGCCGCTCCTCGGCGGTGGCCCACTCCTCGTCGGTCCAGCCCCGGGCCATCTGGTGGAATTCGCGGGACTGGTCGACCCGGCACCGCCAGGCCACCACCTCGACCGGGTCCAGCCCGGTACCGAGCAGCGCCGCGACGTGCCCGTCGCCGCGGTGCTCGCGCAGCGTGGTGGCGGCCTGCCAGAGCCGGGCCAGCGGGTATTCCCCGCGGGGCAGGGCGGCGTTGACCGCGCCGAGCATCCGGCCGGCAGTCTCGACCCGCCCGGCCGCCTCCTCCAGCAGGTCCGCCGCCTCGACGAGGTGCGACTCGGGCAGCTCGTAGGTGAACTCGGCGAGGGCCTGCACGGCGCCGGTGAGCCGGGCACGCAGCGCCTCCTGCGGGGTGGCCAGCCGCCACACCGACGGCAGCGCCCGGGCCACCATGGACGGCGCGAAGCTGAAGAACGCGGCGACCACGATCGGCGCCTCGACCGGCCCGAGCGGGGCGGACCGGCCGGCGAAGTAGCCCCGCCAGTAGCCGCGCAGCCCGACCGCCTCGTAGGCCGCCCGGGCCCGCGGGTGGAAGTAGGTCACCGCGTGGACCGGCTCGAAGCAGGTCCACATCTGCCGGGCGATCCCCGGGTCGTCCAGCGCCGCCACGTGCACCTCCGCGTCGGTGGGCAGGTCGCCGCGGGCGGATGGACCGCCCACGGTGACCTTGAACTTACTGCCGCTCGGTGACCGTACGGAAGCCTGGTGTGAGCTACCGCGCGGCGAGCACGTCAACGACGAAGCGCAGCGGTCCGGAGACCTCACCGGTGTCGCCGTACGCCAGATCGGCCGGGATGTCCAGCTGCACCCGGCTGCCCACCGGCACCCCGACCAGGCCCTGGTCCCAGCCCTTGATGACCTGGCCGACGCCGATGGCGAAGGTGGCCGGCTGGCCCCGGTCCCAGGAGGAGTCGAACGGCTTACCGTCCTTGTAGAGCACCCCGACGTAGTTGGTGGTGATCTGCTGGCCGGCCTTCACCGCCGGGCCGGTGCCCTTGATCAGGGTGGTGACGGTGAGCTTCTTCAGCTCGCCCGTGCCCGGGCCGACCGTCGGCTTGGTCTTCAGCGCCGGGTCGGCGCCCTCGGGGAGCGCCGGGGCGGGGGGAGCCGTCTCCCCGGCCGGGACGGTGGCGCTGGCCGACGGGGCGGCGGCGGTGGACTTCGTGTCGTCGTCCCCGCTGTTCAGCCAGACGATGCCGCCGATCAGCGCGGCCACCGCGAGGACACCGGCCGCGGCACCGAGCATCGACTGCCGGCGGCGGCGCGCCTCGGCGGCCTTCTTCGCCGCCAGCTGGGCGGCCAGCCGCCGCTCCGCCTTGGTGCCCGGGCCCTGGCCCGCCGACCGGTTGTGCACACGCTCGCTCACGTCGACTCCCCTGCTGGGTGGGTGGCTGCGGCTCGGCGGGCCGCCGCCGAGGCCAGCGCACACGGTACCCGGCCGGACGCCTGCGGTGCTCCTACGGCCGGCCGGATCCGGACAGCTCATTCCTTGCCGGGCAGCACGCCGAAGTCGGTGAGGAACGACGCGACCCGGTCGTCGGCGGTCCGGCCGATCCAGGTCTGGTAGCAACCGTCGCCCCAGCCGGTGGTGACGGTCAGCACGTTCGCCCCGGTGGCCTCGTCGGTCACCACGTCGGCCAGTCCCATGATCGGGCGCCGTCCGGCGCCGTCGTCCTCGGCGAGGAAGGCGCCGAGGACGTCATCCTCGTCCCAGCCGCGGAGGGCGGCGAGCGCCACCGGGTCGGCGAGCGCCGCCGTGGCGGAGTCGACGCAGTACCCGCCGTCGTCGTCCCCGGCCGGACTCCGACCCTCGACCTGGGCCGTCTCCCAGCGGGCCACCGGCTCGTCCCGGACCACCAGCTCCAACGCGGCGACCCGGCGTTCGGACCCGCCCGGTTCCCGGACCAACGACACCCAGGCCCGCGCCGGATACCGGCCGGGCTCGACCCCGACGGTGTACGGCTCGGCCTCCGGGCAGATCAGCGGGTCGAAGCCGACCACCCGGCCGGTCGGCAGCACCACCATGCCGGCGGGATGCACCTCGATCTCGTGCTCGCCGAACTCGTCGGCGAACCGGAAACCCGGCATCCGCAGCCGGTCGAAGTCGGGGGTGTACGGCACCTCGGCGTCCTCTCGCGGGCCTCTGCGCAGCGTACCGGTGGCGACCGGCAGCGACACGGGTTCCGGCGCGGTACGTTCACGGCCATGGCGATCCTCACCGAAGAAGACCTGGCTCTGCTCTCCGAACCGCAGCTCGCCCACGTGGCGACCATCGAGTCCGACGGCACCCCGCACGTCACCCCGGTCTGGGTGGACACCGACGGCGAGCACATCGTGTTCAACACCGTGAAGGGCCGGCAGAAGTACCTCAACATGGCCCGCAACCCGATGGTCGCGGTGTCGGTCGTGGACAAGGCGAACGACTTCCGCACGCTCTGGGTCAAGGGCACCACGGAGTTCGTCACCGAGGGCGCCGACGAGCACATCGACCGGATGGCGAAGAAGTACCTCGGGCAGGACAAGTACCCGTTCGCCCAGCCCGGCGAGGAGCGGGTGATCGTCCGCATCACCCCGACGGAGAAGCTCGGCCGCGGCTGAGCGAAAGGAGGGGCCCCTGGTCAACGCCTCGGGTAGAGCAAGGAGCCCCTCCTCACCCCGTGGGCCGCGCCGTCAGGCGGTCTTGCGGGGGGCGGCCTTCTTGGCGGCGGCCTTCTTCGCGGGGGCCTTGGCCGCCTTCTTCTCCGCCGTCTTCTTGGCCGCCGCCTTCTTCGCCGGCTCCGCCTTCTTGGCGGCCTTCTTCGCCGGCTCCGCCTTCTTCTCGGCCGCCTTCTTCGCGGGGGCTTTCCTCTCGGCCGCCTTCTGCGCCGCCTTCTGTGCCGAGCGGGCCGCCGAGATCGGGGTCGGCTCGGCCCCGGCGCCGGTCGGTGCCTCGCCCCGGGCCGCCTGGGCCCGCTCGACCGACGCCTTCAGGGCGGCCATCAGGTCCACCGCGGCGGCCGGCGCGGCCTCTTCCTCCTCCGGCTGGACCACCTCGCGGCCCTCGATCTTGGCGTCGATGACCTCCTGCAACGCCGCCCGGTAATCGTCGGTGAAGGCGTCCGGCTCGAACTCGCCGGCCATCGAGTCGATCAGCGAGCTGGCCATCGCCAGCTCCGGGGGACGCACCTTCAGGTCCTCGCCGAGGAACCCGAAGTCCGGGGTACGGATCTCGTCCGGCCAGAGCATCGTGTTGAGCAGCAGCACGCCCTCGCGGACCCGCAGGGTGGCGAGCTGTTCGCGCTGGCGCAGCGCCACCTTGACGATCGCCACCCGTTCCGAGTCGGCGAGCGCCTGGCGCAGCAGCACGTACGGCTTGGTGGCCGAGCCCTCCGGCTCCAGGAAGTACGCCTTGTTGTAGAGGATCGGGTCGACCTGCTCGGCGGGGACGAACTCCAGCACGTCGATCGCGTGGGAGGTGCTCAGCGGCAGGTCGGCGAAGTCCTCGTCGGTGAGGATGACCATCTCGCCGCCGCCGATGTCGTACCCCTTGGCGATGTCGTCGTAGGTGACCTCCTCGCCGCAGACCGAGCAGGTGCGCTTGTAGCGGATGCGGCCGCCGTCGTCGCGGTGCACCTGGTGGAAGCGGATGTCCTTCTCCTCGGTGGCCGAGTAGACCTTCACCCCGATCGACACCAGGCCGAACGACACCGCTCCTTTCCAGATGGCCCGCATTTCGCGCTCCTCTCCCTGGTTCTGACCAGAATCGCAAATGATCGAACGGCACGCACGTGCTTCCGTGTGCAACTACAGTCAGAAGGTGCCCGGCGCGCCGTTGAAGCCGATGCTCGCGATGACCGGGCAGCTCCCGGCCGGTGCCGGCTGGGCGTACGAGTTCAAGTGGGACGGGGTCCGCGCGCTCGCCGACATTTCCCACGGCGACCGGCATCTGTACGCGCGCTCCGGCGTGGAGATCACCACCGCCTACCCCGAACTGCTCAACCTGGCCGAGCAGGTCGACGACGCGCTGCTGGACGGCGAGGTCGTGCTGTTCAACGAGCTCGGGCAGCCGTCGTTCACCGCGCTGGCCGAGCGGATGCACGTGCGCAACCCGGCCAAGGCGGCGCGGTTGGCGGCCACCATGCCCGTCACGTACATGATCTTCGACCTGCTGCGGCTGCGCGGCGAGGACCTCACCGGCCGGCCCTACCGGGAGCGGCGCGCGGCGTTGGAGTCGCTCGGGCTCGGCGCTGCCCGGTGGGCGGTGCCACCCGCCTTCGCCGACGGCGTGGCCACCTACGAGGCGGCCGGCGAGCATGGCCTCGAGGGGGTAATGGCCAAGCGGGTCGATTCGGCCTACCGGCCGGGGGTGCGCTCGCCGGACTGGGTCAAGGTCAAGCTGGAGGTGACCGGCGACTTCGTGGTGGGCGGCTGGCGGCCCGGCGCGCGGAAGGTCGGCGGCCTGCTGGTCGGGGTGCCCCGGCCGGACGGGCGGCTCACCTACCGGGGCCGGGTCGGCGGCGGGATCGGCGCGGCCCTCGAACGGGACCTGCTGCGCGAGCTGGAACCGCTGCGCACCGGCGCGGCACCGTTCGCCGGGGACGTGCCGCGCGAGGATGCCCGCGGCGCGATCTGGGTAACTCCGCAGGTCGTGGTGGAGGTGAAGTACGGCCAGCGCACGCCGGACGGGCGGCTGCGGTTTCCCCGGATCCTGCGCCTGCGTCCGGACAAACCGCCCGAGGAGGTCGACGATGCCGGCTGACCGGTTGAAGGTGGACGTCGAGGGACGCTCGCTGGAGCTGTCCAACCTGGACAAGATCCTCTACCCGAAGGCCGGCTTCACCAAGGGCGAGGTGATCGACTACTACACCCGGATCGCCCCGGTGCTGCTGCCGCACCTGCGGGACCGGGCGCTGACCCGGATCCGCTACCCGAACGGCGTCGAGGGCGGCTCGTTCTTCGAGAAGAACGCCCCGGCCGCCACCCCCGCCTGGGTACGCACCGAGACCCTGCCCGCGCCCGGGTCGAGCAAGGGGCGGGAGACCATCGACTACGTGGTCGCCGACGACCTGCCCACCGTGGTCTGGCTGGCCAACCTCGCCGCCCTGGAGTTGCACACGCCGCAGTGGAAGATCGGCGAGCACCCGGACATGATGGTGGTCGACCTGGACCCGGGCGCCCCGGCCGTGCTGAAACAGTGCTGCCAGGTGGCGCTGCTGATGCGGGACCGGCTCGCCGACGACGGCATCGAGTCGTACCCGAAGACCTCCGGGAAGAAGGGCATGCAGCTCTGCTGCCCGATCGCCGGCACCCAGGATTCCGATTTCGTCTCGGGTTACGCCCGGCGGATCGCCCAGGAGCTGGAGAAGGCGCACCCGAAGCAGATCGTGTCGAAGATGGCGAAGAACCTGCGTCCGGGCAAGGTGTTCATCGACTGGAGCCAGAACAACGCGGCGAAGACGACGGTGGCGCCGTACTCGCTGCGCGCCCAGGCGGTGCCGTCGGTGTCCACGCCGTTGACCTGGGACGAGGTCGAGGCGGGTGCGGCGGGCAAGCGGCCCTCGACCAAGCCGTACACGGCCGACGAGGTCCTCAAGCGGGTGGCGAAGCAGGGCGACCTGCTGGCCCCGCTGCTGGACGGCGGCCCCGAGCTGCCCGGCTGAGGACCTCCCCGATTTTGGTTCATGGGACCCGACCTGGTTAGAGTCCGATTCGACTGAGGAGGGCGACATGACCATGCTGGGCAGCATTCGCCGCATCGGCGCATTTCTTACCGTTACGGCGGCGGCACTCACGGCCACCGGGTGCGGGGGTACCGACAGTTCCGGATCCGCCGCCGAATGGGCGGCGCCTGCGGCCGCGACGCCCACGGCGAGCGCACCCGCTCCGATCAAGAAGATCACCTCCGCCTGCGCGCTGCTCCCCGCCAACGTGGTGGTCTCGGTGCTCGGCAGCTCCAGCGGCACCAAGCTGACCGCCGAGGAACAGCCGGTTGACCAGAAGGACAGCGAACCCACGCTCGGCTGCGCCTACGAGAGCAAGGGTCAGGAAGCCATGGCGATCAACGTGGTGGCCCTGCGGGACCGCGCCACGGACGGTGCCAGCACTCTCGACACGATCGCCCGGAAGAGCGGCGCGAAGGTCACCCACCTGGACGGGCTAGGCGACGCCGCGGTGACCTACGTCAGCGACGGGACGCGGTTCCTCGCCTTCGCCGTGGCCTACCAGTCCGACCTGCGGGTGGTGCTGTTCACCGGGGCGCCGGTCGTCCCGGTGGCCAAGTACAAGAAGCTCGCCGAACACATCGCCCCGCAGCTCTGAGGCAGGATCCGGTCGCCAGCGCGGCCAGTTCGTGGCGTGTCGACCGCCCTGGATTCCCGGCGGAGGGTTCCGGGCTGTGCGGCGCGTGGTACGACTGACGGCATAAATGCGGCAGAGCTGACAGAACGGGCGCGCCGATGACCGCCGGCAACACGAGTGACCGACTGATCGCGTTCGTGCTGGCCTTCGCCATCACCACGCTGCTGTGGCGGATCTACTTCTACCGCGCGGGCCTGCTCCTCCCGGCTGCGATCGCGGCCAGCGCCGCGCCGGCAGTCTTCAGCCGGTCCGCCTCGTACGCCCATCTCTTCATGGCCGGCGGCATCGTACTCAGCGCGGTCGGCGACGAGATCGTCATCACCCACCCAATCGCCCAGGCCAACCTGGTCTGGTCCGCCGTCATCCTGTGCGGACCCGCGATCTACCTGGCCGGCCGTGCCCGGCTCGACTACCTGTCGTTCAGCAAGGTCGCCGTGTCCCGAGTGATCGGTCTGCTCCTGCTGGTGGTGCTGTCGCCCGTGGTGGCGTTCCTGGCACCGATCCTGATCGCCGTGGTGGCCGTTGTCATCCTGACCGCGATCGCCGCCTCGGACACCATCGCCTGGCGCTACCGCCCCAGCGAACCGAAACCACCGCCGCCCGGCACACCGAACCGACGCCCGTAGCGCCACGGCCCGAACTGCCCCGGGTCCTGAGCCTCGGGGCAGTCCGGGTCCGGGGGTCAGCGGCGGGCGGCGTCCCAGGTGGGGCTGCTGCGGAAGTACGTGTCGTAGAGCTCCTGCACCTCCAGCAGGCTCTCCGGCGGCACCTTCCCGTACGCGATCCGCTCCAGGTGGCGGAAGTACTCGAACCGTTCGACGCCGGGCGTGATGACGATGAGGATGTCGGCGTTCTCGCCCGGGGCGGCGGCGAACGCGTGCGCCAGGCCGGGCGGCACGATCACCAGGTCACCCCGCTCGGCGGTGACCACCTGGTCGCCGGAGAGCAGTTGCGCGGTGCCGTCCAGCAGGTAGAACAGCTCGGCGGAGTTGGCGTGGTGGTGCGGCCGGGCGCCGTCCGCGCCGTCGTGCAGGGTGACCCGCTGAGTGGAGAGCGCGCCGCCGGTGGCGCTGCTGTCGGCGAGCAGCCGGATGGTGGTCGGTGCCCGCCCCACCACCTCGGCGTCGGCGTCGCGGACGATGACGGACCTGTCGAAGTCGGGCGTGATCAGGGACATCTGATGGGCTCCTTCCGAGGGGGGTGTCTAGAGGGCGAACAGCAGGACGGCGTCGAGGAGTACGACCACGGCGGTGGCGAAGTGGATGCCGAAGGCGGCGGCCTTCGTGCCGCCGTGCCGGAGCACGACGAGGGTGTCGCCCAGCGGGTTGAGCGCGACGATCAGCATGAACCAGGCGACCGCGTCGGCGGTGGTGAAGGCGATCAGGGCGAGGCCGAGAAGGCCGTAGCTGAGGTCGCGCAGTCCCTTGATCGTGAGGTAGGCGGGGTCGCCGTCGGGCTTGGCCGGTACGCCGTAACCGGCGGCGGCAGCCTCGGGCTGCAGGAGGAACCGGGCACCGATGACGACGACGAGGAGGCTGAGGACGACCGCGAGCCCGTAGGCGAGGGGGCTGAGCATGTTCGGCTCCAATTTGCTAGCGCTGCTAGATCCGAGAGCGAAGCTAGCAGATCGGCGGCAGTTTCGCTAGCGGTGCTAGGATTGCGGTCATGGTGATTCAGGCGCGCCGGGAGCGCGAGCGGGCGGAACGGGAGCGGGCGATCGTCGCCGCGGCCCGGGAGCTGGCCGAGTCGGAGGGCTGGGACGCCGTCACCACCCGCCGGCTCGCCGCGCGGATCGAGTACAGCCAGCCCGTGCTGTACAGCCACTTCAAGGGCAAGGACGCCATCATGGCCGCCGTCGCCGTGGAGGGCTTCGCCGAACTGGCCGGGGACCTGGCCGCCGCGCGTGCCGCCGCGACCGACGAGCGACAGGCGGTGGTCGACGTCGCCACGGCGTACGCCGATTTCGCCGAGCGGCGGCCCGCGCTCTACGACGCGATGTTCACCCTCGCGGTCGACCTCCCGTTCGCCAGCCAGGAGGTCCCGGTCGACCTGGCCCGGGGCTTCGCCGAGCTGGCCGAGACCCTGCGGCCGGTCGCCGCCGACGACGACCTGGAGACGTTCACCGAGACCTTCTGGAGCGGGCTGCACGGCCTGGTCACGCTCATGCGCAGCGGCCGGCTCCGGCGTACCGACCACGAGCGCCGGCTGGTGCTCCTGGTGCACCGATTCTGCCGCTGACGCTGGATCGTTAGGGTGGGCGGACCGGCAGGGAGGAGTATCCGCATGGCTGTCCACACGCCCGTACCCGTTCCGGCCGACGCGCCGCGCGAGGCCGACCTTGCGCTGCTCAGCTACTACGACGACGCGACCGGGGAGCGCACCGAGCTGACCGCGCAGCAGCTCGGCGGCTGGGCGGCGCGCAGCGCGGCGCTGCTTCGCGACGGCTGCGGGCTCGGCCCCGGCAGCCGGGTCGCGGTGCTGCTGCCGCCGCACTGGCGGACCGCCGCGGTGCTGGTGGGCGCCTGGTCGGTCGGGATGGCGGTGTCGTTCCGGCCGCGGGCCACCGCCGGGCTGCCGGTCCTCGAACCCGGCGGCGACCTGCCGTACGACGCGGTCTTCGTGACCCCGGAACGCCTCGACGACTGGCTCGAGGACGTGCCCGACGGGGTGCACCGCTACCTCGTCGGCACCGGACCCGGCCCGCTCACCGACGTGCCCTCGGGCTGGCTCGACTGGTCCGCCGAGGTGCTCCGGCACACCGACACGTCGCCTGACTACACCGCCATCCGCCCGTCCGACCCGGCCAGCCCGGACGGCACCAGCTACGGCGAGTGGGCCGCGCTGGCGAAGGGGATCGCCGAGCAGCTCGACCTGCGGGCCGGCGACCGGCTGCTGGTCGACGCGGCCGAGCACGAGCAGCCGCTCAAGTGGCTGCTCGCCCCGCTCGCCGCCGGCGCGTCGGTAGTGCTCTGCGCCAACCTGGACCGGGAGCAGCTGGACGCCCGCATCGCCGCCGAGCAGGTCACCCGGGTGCTCTGAGCCCTCCTACCCGGAAACCGCGTTGACAGGGTCGGTGGCTGGGACGCCTACTGGTGCGCCGGAGCAGGACGACGAAGGATCGATGGTGGACCGGACGTACCCGGGCGTGGACGCCCTCACCTGGAAGGAATTCGGCGAGGAGCACCTCGCCGGGTTGGCCGAGCTGGCCGAGGCGTGCCTGGCCGCCGACGGCGGGCTGCCGCTGTTCGCCGACTCACCGGTGCTGCGGGCGCGACTGCTCCAGACCCGTACCCTCGGTGCCTGGCACGACGACGCGCTCGTCGCGGCCGTCGGCGTCGGCACCGACCGCCGGCCGGCCACCGGCACCGGGCTGGTGCATCCGGCGTGGCGCGGGCGGGGCCTCGGCGGCCGGCTGCTGAGCTGGGCGGACGAGCAGGTCGGCGACGCGGACCTGCTGGTGACCACCGAGTCGTGGAGCGCCGACGCGGACCGCCTGTTCACCGCGCGCGGCTTCGACCAGACCTTCCTGGAGTGGGTGCTGCGGCACGACCTCGACGCGCTTCCCGACCTGGCTGCGCCGGACGGAGTGCGAACCGAACCGATCACCTCGGAGATCGGCGCCGAACTGTTCGAGACCTACCGTGCGTCGTTCTGCGACCGGCCCGGCTTCGTGGAGCCGGATGCCGACGAGTGGCTGGGCGAGCTGCGGGAGGACGACGAGTACCGGCCTGACCTGTCACTGATCGCCCGAGGTCCCGACGGCACGGCGGTCGGCTTCCTCAACGTCATCGACAACTGGGTCGACCAGGTAGGCGTCGTCCCGGGCTGGCGGGGGCGGCGGGTCGGGGCGTACCTGGTGGCGAGCGCGCTGCGGGCCCTGGCCGCCGACGGCGCCGGGGAGGTGTGGCTCTGCGTCAACGACAACAACCCGGCCGCCGCGCTGTACCGGCGGCTCGGCTTCCACGACGCCGGCCGCCGCGCCCGCTACCTGCGCCGCCGCTCGTGACCGCCGCCGAGGGCGGCGTTCCACCTCGGCTGATCATCGGGGCAGCGGCACGAGGTTGTGTTGCGTTATCCTCCGGCGCCTGATCAATCCACGGGGGGTAACTGGTGGTGATGCTGCAACGCCTCGGTCTCGCGGCAGCGGCTGGAACGGCGCTGCTGCTGGCGGCCTGCGCCAGCCAGGACATTCCATCGACGCAGGGGGCGGCGCCCGCCGCCACGGCACCCGCCACCACGGCGGCCGCGAAGCCCGCCGCGTCCCCGACCGCCCCGAAGGTGACGCTGCCGGACCGGTACGACCCGAAGCGGAACCCGGCGGCCGACCTGAAGGCCGCGCTCGCGCTGGCCCGGGCGGACGGCAAGGCGGTGCTGATCGACTTCGGTGCGGACTGGTGCCCGGACTGCCACGTGCTGCACGAGCTGTTCCAGTCGGCGGAGACCAAGCCACTGCTCGAGCAGAACTATCACCTGCTGGCGGTGGACGTCGGCGAGTTCGACCACAATCTGAAGTTCGCTGGGAAGTACATCAACCTGCAGCGGAGCGGCATTCCGGCACTGGTGGTGTTGACGCCCGACGGGAAGGTCCGGGTGGCCACCAACGACGGTTCCTTCGCCAACGCCCGCGACATGGACAGCAAGCAGGTCAACGCGTTCCTCACCAAGTGGGCGCCGAAGAGTTGACCGGTCGTGTTGCCCTGCTGGCCGCGGCGCTGGCCGGCGTACTCCTCACCGGGGGATGCACCCGGACCGCCGAGCCGTCGCCGACGGCCGACCGCACCGGCCGGCTGGAGGCCGGCGGCGTGACCGTCGAGGCCACGCTGACCGACGGACCCGACGGCGCGCGGGTGCGGACAACCTTCCGCCCGCAGCGGCCTGGCTTCCACCTCTACAGCCTCGAACTGCCACCCGACGGGGTGCAGGGGCTCGGCATCCCGACGGTCGTCGCCGTCCGGGGCAGCCTCGACGCGACCGGCGCGGCGAGCGCCGACGTGCCGGTCAGCGACCTGCGGATCGAGGAGCTGGGCGTCAACCTGCCCGTCTACCCGGACGGCCCGGTCACCGTCACGCTGCCAGTCCGGTCCACCGGGGGCGGTCCGACCGAGCTGGTGGTCACGTACGGCGCGTGCAGCGCGAGCACCTGCCTGCCACCGGTACGCGAGCGCGTGATCGCACTGAGCTGAGCTCCGGCCACCTGCCCGCACACCTGCGCCCGGTCGTCTTCACCGGCGGCTGAGCCACGGCGCGCGCCGCGCGCAGGCCGCGGTGTGGTCCACCGGCAGCGCACACCGCCCGCCGCCGGGCAGCGGCCGGTCGCAGAAGACCCAGTGGCGTACGCACTGCTGGTCCTCGGCCGACACAGTCACCCCGCCCGGCTCGACCCGGGCGGTGAGCTGAGCCAGCACCCGGGCGGCGGTACGGGCGAAGATCCGGGCACGGTGCAGGTCCGGCGCGGTGACCGGCAGGTGGATCACCCAGCGGTCGGTCATCGGTAACGGTGGTTCGCCGACTGGGCGCTCTGCCACTCGCGCAGGGCGTTCTTGATCCGTACGTTCTCCTCCTGCACCGCGACCAGGGCGGTCTGCGCGACGGCCAGTTCGTCGGCCACCCGGTGCAGGAAGGTGCGGATCTCGACCGGGTCGAGGCCGCGCCGGCGGACGTTGAAGCACCGGTCGCGGATCTGCCAGGGCCGCAGGGGAACTCGGCCGTGGGCTTCGTTCAGGGGGTGTCTCTCCTCGCGTCGGCCCGCCAGCCGACGGAACAGGTTGCGCACGGGGGATCGCCCTTCGTCGAGTCGTGTCGAAGAGGGGGCGGCCTCCGCCAGTTGCCGTCAGCGGAGAGCCTGCCGCCTTGTTTTGGGGTACGGCAGCAGGGCCGCGCTGGGGGAGCGCGGAGGGTGAGGTCTCGACGGCGATGCGAGACCGGTACGAGAGGCGCCAACCGACCGCAGCAGCACCGCATCACCGAGAGCGACGGTATTGCCACCGAGTCACCTATGTCAAGCATGTCTCTGAGTCAGCTGCCCACCTGCGTCACCAGCGCTACATGCGTTGCCGGTGTCGGAGCGGTTGCTCGATACTGGGCGGGCCAACCGACTGCAAGGGGCCTGACGTGCCTATTCCGCCCACAATGGACGAGCTGCTCGACGATCTCCAGAGCAAGATCAAGAAAGGGACCTATCCGCCTGGCTCTCAGCTTCCCTCCGGCCGCGCGCTGGCAGACGAGTACGACGTCTCGCAGTCCACGATCAGCCGGGCGGTGGCGAGGCTGCGGCAGCAGGGCGTGTTGGTCGGACGTCCAGGCCGCGGCGTCTTCGTCGCTGAGTCGAACAGGCCTTGACCTCTACTGCGACGGGTTGTCGAACGGGTTGCCGGCGGAGTGGTTCAAAATTCCTGTACATCCATCAAGGTGGCCCTGAACGGGCCGCACGCGCCGCCGCCGGGCGCGCGCCGGCCGCGCAGCTGTCGCTCTGCGGCCGCCGCGCCGGATGCCCGGCGGCTGGCGCGGAGAGCGGGAAGCCCGGGGCCGCCGCGGACGGTAGCGCCGAGAGTGGTTGAGGCTCATGGGCCGGCAGCCGGCCGCGCCGCGCCCGAGCGACGCGGCGCAGGGAAGGGCACGCCGGGTCCGCGCGGCGGGTCACGCCGGTCGCCGGGTCGCGTCACGGCGCCTCCGGCGGGGGCGCAACGACTCCAGGATGGCCGGGGTCCGTCCGCGCGCTGCGGTCCGTGGGTGGTGCAGGGCCATCCCGCCAGCCGACCACCCGGGGCAAGCCGAGCAGACCACCGCCCGGCCCGCCAGCGTCCGTACGTGCGTCAACGCCGTCTTGACATGCCGGGTCGGCGGCGGGATGGCTAGCAAGCGCAGGCGAGGGGCGAGTTGGTGAAGGCGTTCACGCTAGGTCCTCGGGCTTCACCCTTCCCTTCCCGAGAAGGTTCCTAGCGAGGAGCAGGCGGCCGAGGATGATCGCGTAGACGTTGCTGATCAACACTAGGAATGCTGCTCCGAACTCGCCTTGACCGGCCAACATCAGGGCAGGAAGACCGGCGAACAGCAGCACGGGCAACATGAAGCACCACAGAGGGAACCGCAGGTAGTAGAGAAGCGAGGGTGTAGAGGGCATACGCACGAGGCCATTAGAGCCCACGCAGACAGGGACAGCCGGAAGCCCGCCCGTGGACTGAGTGACTAGCCGAGTGACGACCGGGGCGGCCGACGTCGGAGGCGACGGAGTCGAGCTTGATGCCGCCGTCTTCGAGGACCTTGTGCAGCCGTTGGTTCTCCCGGGTGCGTTCCTCGATCAGCTTCTTGCGGTAGCGGGTCAGTTCCCAGATCGCGGCGATGTCGGCGGGCGGGATGAAGCTGCCGCGCGGCAGCCCTACCTCGCACAGTTCGGCCAGCCACACCGCGTCGGAGGCGTCGGTTATGCGGCCCGGCACGTTCTTGACGTGGTGGGCGTTGCACAGCAGGATCTCCAGCCCGTCGGCCTCGGCGAGGGCGTGGAAGACGGGCCGCCAGTGCGCGCCGGTGGCTTCCATCGCCACTTGCGTGACCTGCTCGGCGGCCAGCCACGCGGTCATCTCCCGCAACGCTGTAGAAGGTGGGGTACTTGCGTACCTGTCAACCTCTATGTCTGGCCAGTCCAGCGACCGCTGATCGTTCCTCGGAGTCAAGCTCTGCTGGCGAGAGGGGCGCCCACGGACGGAGCTCGACATCCATAGCAGCATCGGGATGGCTGCCCTAGTCGTCCGGTGTCTCTCGCTGGCGGCAGGGGTTGCCGTGATGCGGATGGTGGGCCGTCCGGACGCTGTCAGGGTGTGGCTGAGCCTGCGAGTCCGACCCCGCCGATGCGGCGAGCCCCTGCCTGGATGGTGATGACGGTGGTTGCCGTGGGCAGGATTGCCCGGCCCGCGTCGTCGAGGTTGTCGGCGTGATGGTCGTGACTGAGAAGTACCGCGTCGAGCGGTCCGAGTGCCGACGGCTGGACGGCGGGGCCGGCCTC
>NZ_JBIAIL010000046.1:0-44687 GCF_042871425.1 Micromonospora sp. NPDC005806
GTCGTCGTGCACTGCGCCGGCGGCTACCGCTCCTCGGTCGCGGCCAGCCTGCTCCGCGGCGCCGGCCGGGCGGACGTCTCCGACCTGCTCGGCGGATACGGCGCCTGGCAGACCGTGCTCGATCCCGCCGCTGCCTGAGTTCAGCGGCGGATGCCGCGGCGTCGGGTGGCCGCGGGTTCGGCCCGTGGCCACCCACCCCGCGCTCCTTGACAGGCGGCTGCCGCCTCATTCAAAGGTTGCGGGCCGCGCCGCGCCGCGGTCGCTGGTGCTGCACTGGGGGGTGAGCGACGACAGCTGCAGTCATCGAGGCCTTCTGCCAGTCAGGCTGCGGCAGGTGCATCAGTGCAGCGCCCTCGCGTTCCTGCGCGCCGGGCTTACCGTGACCGCGGTCGACTACGCCCCGAAGCGCTCGCGGACCTGCGGCCTGCCGCAGCCGCGGCCGGGTCAGCCGCCCGGCTAAGCACGATCACCCACGACATGCTGCAGCCGCTACCACTCGGAGACGAGACCGTGGACGCCGTCTACAGCCACATGCTGTTCACCATGGCGCTGACCACGCCCCAGTTGGAGGCGCTGTCCGGCGAGGTGCGCCGCGTGCTGCGGCCCGGCGGATTGCATGTCTACACCGTTCGCCACGTCGGTGACGCCAACTACGGCGTCGGCATCAACCACGGCGACGACATGTTCGAGAATGGGGGCTTATTGTCCGCTTCTTCGACCGCCCACTCGTCAACAGGCTCTCCCATGCCTTCACGATGGTCGATGTGACTCCGTTGGAAGTGGGAGGCCTGCCGCGCCGGCTGTGGCGAATCACGCTGCGCCAAGACGACTCAAGATGGCACGGCGGCCGAGGTTAGGTACCCCGGCGGTGCGAACTTGCCTGCCGGCGGGTGGGCGCACCCTGACCTATTCGATCAATCTGTCGGACCGATTCGCAAGCTGCTTCCTCCAATGTTCATTGGGATCGAGAACTTGGTGATGGTTGCCTACAAGCCGGCCTGACGAGGAGACGTGATGACACACCTGACCACGGTGCCGCTGCTCGACGCGGTCCTGCGGAACACGGCCTATCTACTCGATCTCGGCGAGGGACGGTCGACAGGCGCCGCCAACCTGCCCGCTCGGGCCGGCCGCACCGATCTCGCCGTTCTCGCTGGCGGCCGCCGGAGCACCAGAACCAACCGCTTCTCTGAGGTGGGCGTATGAGCCGGGTCGCTGGCGCCGGGACGTCCACCCACCGCCCTATCACCCTGGGCCTGCGGCAAAACGCGGCTCAGTTCGTCCTGCTCGTGGCGGTCAACGCTCTTGTGGGCGGGATGCTCGGGCAGGAGCGCGTTGTCCTGCCACTGCTAGCTACCCAGACGTTTCACCTTGGCGCCTACACCGCTGCCCTGACCTACATCCTCGCGTTCGGCGTCGCCAAGGCCGCGACAAACTACGTCGCCGGCGCCTGGTCGGACCGCTACGGCCGAAAGCCAGTCCTGGTGGCGGGCTGGCTGGTGGCAATGCCGGTTTCGTTGCTGCTGATCTCGGCGCCGAGTTGGGGCTGGATCATCGCGGCGAACGTCCTGCTCGGCATCAGCCAGGGTTTGACCTGGTCCACCACCGTGATCATGAAGATCGACCTGGTCGGGCCGTCCCGGCGTGGGTTCGCGATGGGGCTCAACGAGGCTGCCGGGTACGGCGCCGTCGCCGCGACGGCGCTGACCACCGGGTACCTCGCCGAGGCTTACGGGCTGCGCCCGGCGCCGTTCCTGCTTGGGGTCGCGTTCGCGGCGCTGGGGCTCGGCCTGTCGACGCTCGTGGTCCGGGAGACCCGTGGGCACGCCCGCCTCGAGGCCGCGAGCCACGTGGCCCGCGCCGACGGCCGCCACGACCACCTGCACCATGAACTGAGCGATCGACAGGTGTTTACCCAGACCAGCTTCCGCGAGCCTGCGCTGTCGTCGGCGAGCCAGGCTGGACTGGTGAACAATCTCAACGACGGCCTCGCGTGGGGGCTGTTCCCGGTGCTGTTCGCCGCGGCGGGGCTGTCCGTCGGGCGCATCGGCGTTCTGGCAGCGCTCTACCCGGCGGTCTGGGGTGTCGGGCAGTTGTTCACCGGCGCGCTGTCCGACCGATGGGGACGCAAGTGGTTCATCGCCACCGGCATGTGGGTCCAGGCCGTCGGGCTGGCCCTGGTTGCGGCCGGCGACGCCTTCGCGTTGTGGGCGGTTGCGGCAGTCCTGCTCGGCATCGGAACCGCCATGGTCTACCCGACGCTGCTTGCCTCCATCGGAGACGTCGCCCACCCGGCCTGGCGGGCCCGCTCCGTCGGCATCTACCGGCTGTGGCGCGACGGCGGCTTCGCCGCCGGTGCCCTGCTCGCCGGCGTTGTCGCCGACGCCCTCGGGGAACGGGCCGCCGTCTGGACCGTCGCCGCCCTCACCGCGGCGTCAGGGCTGGTGGTCGCAGTCCGAATGTACGAGACGCGCCAGCAATTGGCTGCGGCAGCAGAACTGCGAGGCGCCGAGGGGTGACCGAGCCCGCCGACGACGCCCTGTTCGCCGAATTCGGCGCCGTGGGTAAGGCTCTGGACTACCCGAAGCGCCTGAAGCTACCGACCCGCTCGCTCTGGGTCCTATATACCCACAAAGGTCAAGAATGCCGGATGCCCCGACGGCAGGGCACGCTACGACGCGGCGGCACGCTCGCCCTTGCTCCAACAAACGCCGGTGCGCTGAACTCGCCCTTCCGCAGTCCCGCCGGAGATGGCGTCCTGGTCATCGCCTGCATTCCCGATTGCCTCGGTCCCGCGCTCGGTTTCGCTGCCAGCCGGCCTCGGGAGGCAGCGGCGAGACTTTTTCGCTTCGTCCGGAAGGAACGGTCGCTAGTCGGGGAGCCGGGAGCGCACGGCAAAGATCAAGTTTGACTGGATCGCTTCGAGGCTGGCCCCCAAGCCGGTCTGCAAGCCAGTGAAGCGCCTTGCCTGCCCCCGGGCGCCTTCAGAATGACCACGTCGGTCTTCCAGACGAGGTCAATCAAGCACGATCAACGAGGCATGGAACGGCCGCAACGCCCTGCGCAGTCTTCGGATGGTGGTTCCCACCGCGGAACGCGACAGCGGAGCGAGCTACGTCGTGGGCCGGGACGAACTGTGCGAACTGATGGTCCAGCGGCTCCGCGACGAGCACCGCCGGCGGCCTCTGCTGCTGGTGGGCGGCATCGGCACTGGCAAGACCGCGACCCTGGTGCGTCTCGCGGAGATGCTGATGGCCACCGACGTCGTGCCGGTCGGGATCGACCTGCGCACCGTCATGGACCCGGCGAAGCTGAACTTCCACCAGCTCGCCCTCGAACAGTTCCAAAAGACGATCGACAGCCAGTTGCACGCCGCCGGCGAGGCCGACAAAGTGTGGCGGCGGCTGTGGCTGGAGAACCGGACCGTCGTGCTGGCCGACGGCTTGGAGGAGGTGCTCGCCGACTCCGGCCAGCCCGCCGACCGGGACAGCTTGCTCCGCGAGGCGGTGCGGGGCGCCGTTCGGCTCCCCCTGGTGGTCGCCTCACGGCCGGACGATCCGCTGCACGGGTTGGACGCGCTGCTGCTGCAACTGGAGCCGCTGTCCACCGGTGCCGCGTTGGAGTACGTACAGACCCGCAGCCACCGCTCGGACGCTGGCCAGCAGTGGGACCGGATCACCGAGCTGGTCAAGGCCGCCGACGTCGCCGACTCACCGTTCTACCTGCGAGTCATCAGCCAGCTCCACGAGGTGGACCGCCTGGACCGGGTCGGGCCGACGGACCAGGGCAGATCCGCGCTGCGCTGGTGTCTGCTCGAGGAGTGGCGGGCTGCCACCGTCGCCGGGGACCTGCACGAGGACTACGGCATGCCGCAGACCGAACGGACAGACGCGATCGAGGTGCTCTCCGCGCTCGCCTGCATCGGGTTACGCGACAACCGGCTGGGCGCCGTTGCGTTATCGGATCGACGGACGTGTTGAACCTATGCCGGCTCCACGGTCAGATCGCGCGGGCGAGTTCAGTGAACGCAGCGGCGACCCGCAGAGCGGGCGGGGCGTCGACGGCGAGTTCGTAGTGTCCGCGGCGCAGGTTCTGCATGAACGCGTGTCCGGCGATGATCACCTGTGCTGTCTTCTCCGTTCACAGCCCGCGCATCGGTCTCAACCGGTGTTTGAGCTGGCTGTGATCAGCCTCGATCGGATTGTTGGCGTACTGCTCGACGTGGTGCCGCGCGGACGGGATCAGCTCGTCGAGGACGCCGGGGTAGATCGCGGCGGCGTCGGTGACCACCTCGGCGGGTGTCGCCTTCAACGTCGACAGCGCCCGTCGGAAGAAGCGCCGGGCCGCGTCGGCGTCACGGCAGGCCGAGACGAGCACGTCGATTACCTGCCCGTACTGGTCCACCGACCGGTACACGTACCGCCACACGCCATTGACCTTGACGTACGTCTCATCGACGAACCACCGGTCACCAGGCGAGTGGCGGCAGAATCGGGCGGCGTCGGCCAGCAGTGGGGTGAACCGCTGCACCCACCGGTAGACCGTGACGTGGTCGACCTCCACGCCGCGCTCGACCAGCAACTCCTCAACGTCCCGATACGACAGGTTGAACCTCAGATACCAGCGCACCGCGACCACGATCACCTCCGGCGGGAACCGAAACCCGGCGAACGCCGACTTCGGAGGCAGCCATGGGCCAGGACGGCTCGATGACTTCACTGCTCAAGCCTGCCTCGATCTTGCCAACGCTCTATGCAACGGTGCCCGTCCGCTTCCCGGCAAGCCCGGACCTCGGCACACCGGCGACCTGGCCGACGTCGTCGACCTCATGCTCGCCACCGGCGCCCGCATCGGTGTGATCCTCGCCCTTCGCTGGGAGGACCTGGATCTCACCGCCGAACGACCCACCCTGACGATCTGCGGCACGCTGGTCTTCGTCAAAGGCCAGGGCTTCTTCCGCCAACCTTGGACCAAGAGCGACGCCGGCTACCGAATGGTCGTCCTGCCTCGATCTGCGGTCGGCATGCTCTTGGCCCGCAAACTCGTCGCCGCCGACAACCTCCATGACGCGATCTTCGCCTCCCGACGGGGCACCTGGCTGTCGCCCAACAACGTCCGTCGCCAGTGGCGCCAGGCCCGCGCCGACGCCGACCTCTCCTGGGTTACCCCCCATACCTTCCGCAAGACCGTGGCCACCCTCATCAAGGAGGAGGCCGACACCAAGAGCGCCGCGGCACAGCTTGGACACTCCAGCGAGGAGGTCACCGACACCTACTACATCGCCAAGCCCGTCCAAGCGCCGGACGTCTCCGGCATCCTTGAGCGACTGAGCGCCAACCCGAACGGACTGCGCTGACCTGCAGCGCACAACGACGCACAACGACGACAAACCTGGTTGCCGCACCGGGTAAGTGGAGGGTTTTCGGGGGAAGGTTCAAATCTCCATAGAAGAAAGTCAAAGCCCTGACCAACGTTTCCGCTGGTCAGGGCTTGCTCTCTGTCGGGACGGCCGGATTTGAACCGACGACCCCTTGACCCCCAGTAGTCATGTGGGCCAGCGGCGTGCTCAAGCATGTTTGCCCAGGTCGCCCTCAGCATAAGTCGGCCGAGTAAAGGAGTCGATGCAACTCCCGGCAGCGCCACCCCTGGTGGTCGCCGTCGCAGAGCGGCATCGGAGGCAGGTCCGCTCAGCATGGGATTCGAGTCGGTGGTCGACACGGACCAAAGGCCCACAACCGATCATCGCGGCTACGACGCTTCCGCTCAGGTAGGTTGTACCGCTCGAAAAGTCGGTCAGAGCTACGCCACCAGGGAGTATTCGTTGATCAGCCCGTTGAGGATTTTCCTGCGGCGCACGCGTGCGGCCGTCAGGTCGACGACCGGTCGTGGCGGTATGTCGGTGGCGTTGGGTGGTTGTTGGCCCCGGGCTTGGTGCGGCCGGTGCTCGTTGTAGTGAGCCACGTACCCGTCGAGGGTGGCCAGGAGGTGTCGCCTGTCGTAGATCAGCAACCGGTCGAGACACTCACGGCGGACCGTGCGGACCCACCGCTCCGCGTGCGCGTTCGCCCGCGGCGCCCGAGGCGGAGTTCGCAGGATCTCGATGCCCTCGGCGATAAAGACCTCGTCGAACGGCGCGATGTACTTGCTGTCACGATCCCGGATCAAGAACCTGAATTGTGCGACTCGGTCGCCGAGGTCCATCAACAGGTTCCGGGCCTGCTGAGTGACCCACTCCCCTGTCGGATGCGTGCTGACACCGAGGACGTGGACGCGCCGGGTCGCGACCTCCATCAGGAACAGGACGTAGATGCGGGTCAGCCCGGTCGTGCCCACGTGCAGGAAATCGCAGGCCAGGACGCCTTTGGCCTGGGCGGTCAGGAACTGGGTCCAGGTCAGCCTGCCGCGCCGCGGAGCCGGGTCAACGCCGGCGCCGGTCAGGATCGTCCACACCGTGCTGGCCGCCACCCGATAGCCGAGCCTGAGCAATTCGCCCTGCACCCGGCGGTGGCCCCAGGTCGGGTTCTCGCGGGCCAGACGCAGCACCAGGGCTCGGATCTCCGCCCGTATCGGCGGGCGCCCGGGCCGTCGTTTCGGGTAGGTCCACTTCCGGGCGACCAGCTCACGATGCCACCGCAGAAGGGTGGCCGGGGTGACGAAGAACGTCGACCAGCGGGAACGAGGCAGCAGCCGCGACAGGGCTGACAGCACCACTCGGTCGGTGAGCTTCAGGTCCGGGCGTGCGACCTGCCGGCGTAGAACC
Source organism: Micromonospora sp. NPDC005806 (assembly GCF_042871425.1). Classification (NCBI taxonomy): domain Bacteria; kingdom Bacillati; phylum Actinomycetota; class Actinomycetes; order Micromonosporales; family Micromonosporaceae; genus Micromonospora; species Micromonospora sp. NPDC005806. The sequence continues at coordinate 6,761 of NZ_JBIAIL010000046.1, forward strand.
GCGACCTGATGACGTAGCACGAGAATTTCGACGTCCTTGGACCGCTCGCCACGCATGCTTTGGACCATCAGCCGCAGGATCTGACACAAGATCAGGTACCCGAAGGACAGGAACATGCCTGCCACCATGCCCCGCGGTCGACTGGCCGAGCCGCACAAAACCGCACCTCAGAGGCCAGAACCGGATTTCCGAGCGGTACACGATCGGTCGCAAGTCTCCATCCAGTGCTGATACAGCGGTCATCAGCGAGGGCCGGGGCGTCCTACTCCTAGCTGGCCAAGACATCGGCAGCACACACCCTGACAGTCACCCGACCCTCCGGGTCCACCCGGCAAACGACACGGTTCGATATCTGGTTGCGGGTCCGGACGGCCCTCCGGAGTCTGCTGCCATTGGTGTCAGCTGTCCGGGGCGTCCCCGATACGCCGCAGGGGCCTCACGACCTTCCCGCACTCTGGCGACGGTCACCGGGCGGCGAGCCGGCGTCAGGTGTCGAGGCCTGCGAGGTTGAGGCGTTCGAGCAGGCCGGGCTTGCGGGCGTGCATCGCCCGTAGCTCGGCCAGCCGGTCTCGGAACGATGAGGTGTCCCCGTCGCGTTCGCCGAGGTCGCGCAGGTCGACGAGGAGTTGAACTGCGGTGTCGTACTCGCGAGGCTTCTTTGTGGCAATCAAGGTGTCCACCCGCTGCCATGCGGCGGGTTGGTCGACCGCGAGGGTGTCGAGGTGCCGTTGCCGGGCTGCTGTGGCGGACCGTTCCCGGCGAACCCGGTCGCGTTCGCGCTGCTCAGCGTCCCGTCGTTCCCGTTCGGCGCGCAGGTCCGCGGCGGTGGCGAGCAGTTCCCCGGCGGTGCGGGCGGCTGCCGGGGTGGGGGTATCGGTGCGGTGTGCGTCGCGGTAGCGGCGCAGCAGTCGGCTGCGTAGGAGGCTGTCGCCGCCGGTGATCAGGTCGGTCAGGATGGCGTCCTTGTCGCGGGCGGGCAACTGGACGACCCAGGTGCGGAGTTGCGTAGGGGTCGGTTCGTCGGAGGCGGCCGGCGATGATCCGGCCACCCCGGCCGCGATCAGGTCGGGGTCGATGCGCAGGAACTCGGCGACGGCGGTGAGGGGCGCGTCGAGGGTGCCCAGTCCGGCTGGGACGGGCGGTTCGGGCTCGTCGTCGGCGATCTCCTCGGACTGTACGCAGCGCAGCCAGGCCAGGTACAGCAGGCGCAAGTCGGCGGCGGCGAGGCTGGCCCGGACCGGGATGATGGAGGCGAGCAGGCCGTGGCCGTCGAGGTCCCACTCGTCGGTGCCGTCCTCGTCCTCGTCGTGGAGGTCGATGATGACGTGTTTGCCGGCGGTCCACGCGGACGCGCTGTCACTCTGGCAGTACTGGGCGGCGGTGGCCGGGGCGAGCACGTGTTTCGGTAGCCGCAGCATGAGCTGGTGGGTTCCCCAGTTGGCCAGGTACAGGTGGGCGTCGAAGTATCGTTCCATCAGCTTGCGCGGGTCGCCCTTGAAGTTGCCCCACTCGTAGGTGTTCACGAAGCTGGTGGCGGTGATGTCGGCCCGGGTGGACAGCGACCGCAGCTCGGCCTGGTCTCGGGCGGTGAGGGGTCGGTCGACGGTGGTGAATTCGTAGTATTGGTACTCGCTCACCGTGGCCTACCTTCCGGCCCAGTGCCGGTAGGCGTCGATCCACGCGGTGCCGTCCGGCGCGGGGGTGGGTAGCGGCAGGTCGAGGAGGTCGATCCTCTGCCGGTGGCGGCCTCGGGCGCATACCGCGACGATGCTGTCCGCGGTCAGGTCGACCTTCCGCACGGTGACCTCGACGCCGAGGACGGTGGTGGTGAACGGCACCGCCAGATGCTCCTCGATCATGGTGAACAGGCCGGTGAGTTGTTCGTCGTCGCTGTAGGCGTCGACCGTGGCGTCCTCGATCATCGCCTCCAGCGTGGCGTTTGTCTTCGATGCTATCGGCGGAGGATAGCGGACCGGCATCGGGGTGCTCGAAGTCCGATGCGCGAGGATGGTCGCATGGGTTCGGTGGCCGAGTTCGTCGATCTTCGGCGGGAGGTGGAGCGTTTACGGGCGGAGAACGCCCGGCTGGCGCGTCTGCTGGAGCTGCGCGGCCAGGATACGACTGCGGCGCCGGAGCAGTTGTCCGCGCCGGTTGAGCCGCCAGGGCTGGTCACCATGGCTTCGCCGACTCGGGACAAGCTGGCGCTGTTCGCTGACCGGCTCCGGGCCCGGGCCGACGTGTACGCCGTGCGGTGGGACAACGCCCGTACCGGCGCTGCCGGGTGGATGCCCGCGGTCGCCGGCGGTTGGCGTAAGGGTATGGATCGGCGCGGTGCCACCTACCTGCCACGGACGACGGAGGTCGTCGCGGCGCATCTGGTCGGCGACGTGTTCATGGGCCTGTACCCGCTGATGCCTGGCAACACCTGCCACTTCGTCGTGGCCGACTTCGACGGGCCGACGGCGATGCTCGACGCCCTCGCGTACGTGAAGGCGGCGCGGGCCAGCGCGGTGCCGGCCGCGTTGGAGATCTCCCAGTCAGGCCGCGGCGCCCACGTGTGGGTCTTCTTCACCGGCGCTGTTCCCGCGGCCACCGCGCGGGCCGTCGGCACCGTTCTTCTCCGTGAGGCGATGGTGCTGCGCGGGTCGATGGATCTGCGGTCGTACGACCGGCTGTTCCCCAACCAGGACGTGCTGCCCGACGGCGGCTTCGGCAACCTCATCGCCGCACCGCTACAGGGCCGCCGCCGCAAGGACGGACTGACCACGTTCCTCGACCTCGGCACGCTCGAGCCGTACGCCGACCAGTGGGCGTTCCTGTCGACGCTGGACCGGCTCAGCCCCGGCGGCGCCGAGCACGTCGCCCGGCAGGCCAAGCAAGCCGTCACCGGCGCCGACGTCGCCACCATGAGCCGGTCCGCCGCGACCCAGGTCCATCCTCCGCTACCTCCGGTGGTCCACGTGGAGGCCGGCGCCGGGCTGAGCATCGACGCCACCCAACTCACCCCCGCCGCACTGGCGACGTTCAAACACGCTGCCGCCATGGCCAACCCGAAGTTCTACGAGCTGCAGCGACTACGCAAGTCCACCTGGGACACCCCCCGCTTCATCCAGGGCTATGACCTCACCCTCGACGATCACCTGGTCCTCCCGCGGGGCCTGCGGCACACCATCGCCACCATCGTCGAACGCGCCGGGTCGCGGCTGGCCGTCACGGACGCACGAAACTCCGGGACCGAGATCGACGCCGCGTTCACCGCCGAACTCACCGGCAAGCAGGCCAACGCGGTCGGCGCGCTTCTCGCCCACGACGACGGGATCCTGGTCGCCCCACCGGGCTCCGGCAAGACCGTCATGGCCTGCGCTGTGATCGCCGAACGCAACACCTCCGCCCTGGTTCTCGTCGACCGCAAAGCCCTCGCCGACCAGTGGCGCATCCGCGTCGAGCAGTTCCTCGGAATCAAGCCCGGTCAGCTCGGCGGCGGCCGACGCAAGCTCACTGGCACCGTGGACATCGCGCTGCTGCCCTCCCTCGCGCGGCGCGACGACGTCGCCACCCTGACCCAGGGGTACGGGCACGTCATCGTCGACGAATGCCACCACCTCGGCGCCGCAGCCTACGAGCACTCGGTCAAGCGGATCGCCGCGCAGTTCTGGCTCGGCCTCACCGCCACACCCACCCGACGCGACGGCCTCGGCCAACTCGTCACCTGGCAACTCGGACCCGTCCGCCACACCCTGACCGACGAGGAACAAGGCACCCTCGCGGCAGCGATGCACGCCGACGCCGGACCCCGACGAGCACTGTTCATCCACGAGACCACATTCCAGCCCGGCGACGTCGATCTTGACGCGCCCGGCGCGCTCGCCGAGGTGCACCGGCGACTGGCCCTCGACGAGACCCGCAACACCCAGATCGCCGATGATGTCGCCGTAGCCCTGACACGCGGTCGCAACTGTCTCGTCCTGACCCGACGGGTCGCCCAGGTCGAGGCTCTCACCGCTCTGCTCGCCGCACGCGGACACCAGCCGCTCGTGCTCCAAGGCGCGATGAGCACCCGCGAACGGCGGACCATCGTTGACCGGCTCGACGGCGCCAAGGCCGGCGACGGCCTGCTCGTCATCGGCACCACACCGTTCATCGGCGAAGGCTTCGACGCCCCCGCCCTCGACACCCTCTTCCTCGCCGGCCCGATCTCCTACGACGGCCTACTCGTCCAGTGCGCCGGCCGCGTCATCCGCGCCGCGCCCGGCAAGGACCTCGCCGAGGTCCACGACTACCACGACCCGGCCACACCCATCCTCGCCGCCTCACTCCCACGCCGCATGCCCGGATACCGGGCACTCGGCTTCACCCGGACATGAGGGCCCCCGAGCGGCGGAGAAGCCAAGCGCGGTGGGCCTAGCGTGCTAGGCTGACGGTCGTGGGCCGGTTCTCCGAGGATGAGCTGCATGCGGTTGTCTCCCGGTACGAGGCGACGCGGGCGCAGGCGTTGACCGAGCGGGACGAGCAGCTGCGGGCGTTTCATGCGGCCGGCTGGCGGCCGGTGGATCTGCAGCGGGTAACCGGGTACAGCCGGGAGACGATCCGTCAGGCGCTACGACCGGAAGTCCGGCGGGCGACCAACATCAGCCGCCGCAGGACATCACCCCAGCCGCCGGCGGACTACCGGCCCTACGGTGACCGGAGGCCCTACGTGGTGGCCGAAACCCTTGCCGCGCTGCACGGCCCAACCGACGGCACGGTGACGCTTCCGCGTCATCTCGACTGGTCCGGGCACGCCGAGTACGACCTGAACCGGACCGCGCGCCTGGCCAGCATGTACAAGGTGGTGCTCACCGAAGCCAGTACCGTCGAGGATCTGAACACCTGGCTCGATGCCGAGCTCCTCCGGAGGCTCTGGCCCACCCTCTGGCTGCCACCCCAGCTCCGCAAGCGCTGGGAGGAAGCCTTTCCCGAAATCGCCGCCACCCGCAGCAATGCGGCATAGCGGTGGACCCCTTCCACGAACGTCTCGCCCGTACCGGGCTCGGCGCGGCCGATCGATACGGCTTCGCTCTGGCCGGCGGTTACGCGGTGCAGGCCGCCGGGCTTCTGGAGCGACCCAGCGAGGACGTCGACCTGTTCACCGCCTGGGACCGCCGTGAGGAGTTCACCGCCGCGGTCGCCGCCGTCGTGCACGCCTACCGAGACGACGGCCTGACCGTCGAGACCGAGCGGCAGTACGACACGTTCGCCCGGCTGGCTGTCACCGACGGTGTGCGGGTTTCCAAGGTCGAACTCGGTGTGGACTGGCGTGCCAACGAACCGATCCTCATGGCGATCGGACCGGTACTGCACCCCGACGACGCGGTCGCGAACAAGATGAGCGCACTCTACGGACGAGCGTTCGCTCGTGACTTCATCGACATCGACGCCACGCTCCGATCCGGCCGCTACACCCGCGAAACCCTCCTCACGCTCGCCCAGCGCGCCGACCGCGGTTTCGACCGCCGCGTCTTCGCCGACGCTCTCGGACAAGCCACCCAGCTCGACCCTGACGACTTCACCCAGTACGGCGTCGCGGGCCGAGCGCTCGACGATCTCCGTAGCCGCTTCGCCGAATGGCGCCGTGAGCTGCTCGGCGAGGAGGAACCCGCCGAGGATGACTCGGCTCCCGACTCGCGGCAGCGATAAGCCTGCACACGCAGGACCCACAATGTTCCAGCTGATCTTCAGCAAGCGATCGCAGCAAGGCCGCGAAGCGATCGGCACACACAGGCAGAAAACGGAAAGCCGCAGGTCATCAGCCTGCGGACACAAGCGGAGCGTCGGGTTAGGAAACCGTTGCTCATCCTGGGCCACTCAGAGGCGTTCTCAGACATGCCGAAAGTCAAGGATTCGTCGATCTCTACGGAGGCGTCCTAGACCAAGGACGATGGGTCTCCTCAAGCCACACCACCTGCGGAAATACTTGCTGGCCTGGACGACCCTGCCTTGATCCGCTGGGCGTCCTTGACACGCAATCAAGGGTGCTGCGATTTGGTTCGGCGGCGTCGCGCCGCTGCTGACTTCTCGGCGAGATGCAGCATGTACGCGGTCCGCGCGTGCTTCGCCATGACGGCCCGGACCTCCTCCGGGAGCACGCCCTCGGGGTCCGCCTGGCGTTCGAACCGGTCCAGGAACGCCTTGGTGCCCGAGGAGGTCCGGGCCGTACGGTCGGCGGTGTTGGCCCAGGAGACGTGTGCGGCGATACGGGCACGACGGCGACGCTGCTCCGGTGTCATGCCCGCCCCTCCCCCACATCTGGCCGCTTGCGGCTTCTTCTCGTGGTCAGACACGTTCGCCGATCCCCATCCGTGCCTGGACCTGCTGAGCACGCTCCGCTGCGGCGCTGGCCCCGTAGTGGCGCGGCATGTCGTCGGAAGTCCAGCCGAGCAGCAGCATCAAGTCCCCGGTGTCTCCCCCGGCCAGCTTCCACTCGTGCGCGTACGTGTGTCGCCACCGGTGGGCGTGCACGTCGCTGACCCCGGCGCGGAGACCACGCCGGCTCAGCATGAGCTTGATGCCGTTGGCGGACAGCGGCTGCGCGCCGCGTACGGCCAACCACAGGTCGGGCAGTCCGAAACCGCGGTGGCTGCCGCGGACCCGCAGGTAGCGGCTGACCGCCCGAGCGGTCTTGGGGCCGATGCGGACGCGGCGGTCTTTGGCGCCCTTGCCGTGATAGCGAACCGAGTCCAGGGAGAGGTCGGTGTGGGGCTCGTAAAGCCGGTTTGGCTACGCTGCCTGCGAATACTCGTTGATCAGCCCGCCGAGGATCGGGCGCCGTCGGACCCTGGCGGCGGTCAAGGCACTGACTCCCGACGTCGGGTTGGGCGGCTGCTGGCCGAGCGACCGATGTGGGCGGTGGCTGTTGTAGTGGGCCGTGTACTCGGTCAGGACGGCCGCGAGGTGGCGCTCGCCGACGATGAGTATCCGGTCGGCGCATTCCCGGCGTACGGTGCCCACCCGTCGTTCGGCGAACGCGTTCGCCCGGGGTGCCTGCGGTGGCGTCTTGATCACGTCGATACCTTCGGCGGCGAACACCCCGTCGAAGACGGCGGTGAACTTCGTATCCCGGTCGCGGAGCAGGAACCGCAAACCAGCAGCATGCTGATCGAGGTCCATCAGCAAATTTCGCGCCTGCTGCGCCACCCAGGCGCCGGTCGGATGCGCGGTCACCCCGACGACGTGGACCTCGCGGGTGGCGATCTCCACGAAGAACAGCATGTAGATCCGCTTGAGCAACACCGTGTCGACCCGTGAAGAAATCGCCACGCCAGGATCGTGTGCGCCTGGGCGGTCAGGAACTGCTGCCAGGTCGGTCCGGACCGGCGTGGTGCCGGGTCGATCCCGGCCCGGTGGAGGATCTTCCATACCGTACTGGCCGCCACCTGATGCCCGAGGTTGAGCAGTTCGCCTTGAATCCGGCGGTGCCCCCACGTCGGGTTCTCCGCCGCGAGTCGCAGCACCAGGTCACGGACCTGCTTGTCGACAGGTGGCCGGCCGGGTCGTGCGTGCGGGTGCGTCCAGCGCCGGGCGACCAGCTCACGGTGCCACCGCAGCAGCGTGGCCGGGGTGACGAAGAACGCCGACCAACGGTGGCGGGGCAGCAGCCGCGACAACACTGCCAGCACCACCCGGTCGGCGGGTTGCAGGTCGGGGCGGTGCACCTGACGGCGCAGCACCGTCACCTGGTGGCGGAGCACCAGGATCTCCACATCCTTGGCCCCACCGTCGCCGGCGATCTGGGACAACATCTGCAGGATCTGGCGAAGCAGCAGGTACAGCAACGACGCGCTCATGGCCACGAGCATGACGGCTGCGCAGGACTCGAGCTCGCACAGAACCGCACTTCAGAGAGCCGAGCCGAGTATTCGAGCCCCACAGGGTCACGGACCCTCGCGACGGACATCCGACCAGCACAACCTCCGGATCCTCCCGTGACATAGCCCAATCGGGGGTAACGTCCGGCGGTAGGAACAGCGGCGGAAGTCGCCGCTCCCGGTCCTCGATCACAGGGGCGTTGATCCGGCCTTGGTGACTGATGGCCGGCGGGAGCCCGGGTGGCCCGGGGCCAGGACCAAAGGGTTCCCGCCGTCGGACAGAACACCGCAGACAGGACGGACAAGGAGTGGGTACGATGCACGTCAATCTTGAGGTGGTCACGATCCCGGTATCGGATGTCGACAGGGGGCTGGAGTTCTACCGGGATCGCCTGGGCTGGCGACTGGACGCAGACATCAAGGTCGGCGACGACGTCCGCGTCGTGCAACTGACCCCGACTGGTGACGGCCATACGTCCATCGTGTTCGGCAAAGGCCTGCCGATAGCCGCTGCACCAGGGTCGATGCGGCACCTAGAGCTGGTGACCTCCGACATCGTGGCCACACGGGAGGAACTGGTCCAGCGGGGCGTCGACATCACCGAGGTCTACCACGGCCCCGGCAGCCCTTTCTGGCCCGAGACGCGCCAACCCGGCCCCGACCCCGAACGTAAGAGCTACAACTCGCACGCCTCATTCCAGGACCCGGACGGAAACGGCTGGACGCTGCAGGAGGTCACTACCCGCATGCCGGGTCGCGAGGCCCGTTCGTGACATTACAAGCCGCGTCCTTGCTCCACCACCTACCGCCTGCCTCACACATGTCGATTTTCGACTACGCCCGGGCCGAGTAAAGGAGTCGTCGCACCACTCCCCCGCCAACATCGACTTCCCCGCCGTCAGCCAGACGAGCAGCGCGTGACTTCCCGCCGGCTGTCGTGGGAGTTCATGTCGGAGGGGGGGACACGGACCGAAGCCCCACCGATGACGATGAGCGCAACCCTGAAGCTCCCGCAAGTCTAGCCGTTGACGCGCACCCGGCCCGGCCGCGGCGGCGACGTGTGGATGACGACGACGGGGGCCACAGCTCGTCGTCTCGGACATCGAGGAGGCCCGCGCGGAGCTCGTCGGTCGCGGCATCGAGGTGAGCGAGGTGTTCCACGATGCCGGCGGGACCGTGTACCACGGCCACGACGCCGGAGACGGCGTCCACCGCGCCGGCGGCCAGGCGCGGATCGCCGGCCCGCACCCCACCCGTGCCGACTACGGCTCCTTCGCCACCTTCAGCGACCCGGACGGCAACGGCTGGGTACTCCAGGAGGTCAAGAAGCGGGCCCCCGGCCGCTGACACCACCTCAGTCACCGAGGGCGCGACGGGCCGGGCGCAGCCTACGTGGCGGCCGGCCCGTTCCGCCCTCGGTGCGACACCGGCGCCGGACCGCTGCCGCCGGGGCGCCCTCCGCGCCCCAAGCTTGACCACAGCCATACGCCGTACCGTGCCGCACAGCTGGGCCGACCGGGGACGGGCACAACGGCGCCCAGCCGAGATCCAGGCCCGGGTCACGGCCCTCCCTCGGCGACCCGAGGCGCGACCTCGGGCACCGTCGCCGGCACGCAGCGGCATCAGCGGGCGCTTCGGTGGCGGGCCGGCGTACCGCAGACACGACCAGGGAGCCTCGGCCCGGCAGCCCCGCTTCTGCGGAAGCCGCAGTCTAGACAGAGTCTCAGACGCAGTCATGGAGGAAGCGGTGACGAACGAGGCACCCCGCACCTACGACGTGGTCGTCATCGGCGCGGGCCCGGTCGGCGAGAACGTGGCCGACCGGGCCCGCGCCGCCGGGCTCAGCACCGTGATCGTGGAGCGCGAACTGCTCGGCGGCGAATGCTCGTACTGGGCCTGCGAGCCCAGCAAGGCGCTGCTACGGCCGGTGCTGGCACGCGCCGACGCCCGCCGCGTCCCCGGGCTGCGCCAGGCAGCGGCCGGGCCGCTGGACGTCGAGGCGGTCCTCGCGCACCGTGACAAGATGTCCGCGTACTGGAACGACGAGAACCAGGTCGACTGGCTGAACGCAGTCTCCGTCGACCTGATACGCGGCCACGGCCGGCTCGACGGCCCCCGCCAGGTGGCGGTGCAGACCCCTGACGGCGACACCGTCCGGCTGACCGCACGGCACGCCGTCGCCATCTGCACCGGCACCAGCGCGGCCCTGCCCGACACACCCGGACTCAAGACCGTACGCCCCTGGACCAGCCGTGAGGCCACCAGCGCCGACCACGTACCAGGCCGTCTCGCCATCGTCGGCGGCGGCGTGGTGGCCGTCGAGATGGCAACCGCCTGGCAGGCGCTCGGCGCCCAGGTGACCATGCTGGTCCGCGGCGACGCCGGACTACTGCCGAGGATGGAGCCGTTCGCCGGCGAACTGGTCGCGGACGGGCTTCGCGAAGCCGGCGTCGACATCCGGTTCGGGGCCTCTGTGACATACGTCGCGCGCGAGGACGGCGAGGTGCGGATGACGCTGGCCGACGGCGCAGAACTGGCCGCCGACGAGATCCTGTTCGCCACGGGCCGAGCCCCGCGGACGGCGGACCTCGGCCTGGAAACCGTCGGTCTCACCGCGGGCGACTGGCTGACCGTCGACGACACCGGCCGGGTGACCGCCGTCGCCGACGGCTGGCTCTACGCCGCCGGCGATGTCAACCACCGGGCACTGCTGACCCATCAGGGGAAGTACCAGGCCCGGATCGTCGGCGCCGCCATCGGCGCCCGCGCCAAGGGAGAGCCGGTCGACGACGCCAGGTGGGGCGCGCACGCCACGACCGCCGACGGCGCGGCCGTGCCGCAGGTCGTCTTCACCGACCCGGAGGTCGCGTCCGTCGGCCTGACCACGCGCGAGGCGGAACGGAACGGACGCCGGGTCGAGGTGGTCGACTACGACATCGCACGCGTCGCGGGCGCCCACCAGTACGCCGAGGGCTATCGCGGCCAGGCCCGCATGCTGGTCGATGTGGACCGCGGCACGGTGGCGGGGGTCACCTTCGTCGGGCCCGGCGTCGGGGAACTGCTGCACTCGGCCACCATCACGGTCGCAGGCGAAGTGCCGGTGGAACGGCTCTGGCATGCCGTGCCCGCGTTCCCGACGATCAGTGAGGTCTGGCTGAGGCTGCTGGAGACCTACCGGGGCCGCCAGCAGGATCAAATGCTGCCGCCGGAAGCTTGAGTTGTTGCCGGCTCTGTTCGATCGTCTGCTCCGCCGCCGCCACATCTCCGCTGAAGGCCGCCGCCGCGCCGCCGTGAAACGCATGCCACAAGGGCGACGACTCCGCTGACCAGGTCACGCCAGACGTCAAGTGCTCGGCCACAGCGCCGGCGTCGGGAAACTGGATGCGCAGCTCGGCAACGCGACTAGTAGTACTTTGTTAGGTGCGCGGCGTGTCGGTTTGATCTCCATTGTGGATGGCGGTTGACTTCGTGGTGTGACTCCAGAGCAGATCGAGCAGGTGCGTCCACGGCTGGTCGAGTTCACCGCGCAGATGCTGCAGGGTGCTGTTCGGCGGTCGGATCAGCAGGTCAAGGGCGAATTGTATGTGCGTGGCCTACTCACCGATGGGGCACGCAAGTCGATGCAGCCGATGGCGGAACGGCTCGGCGTCGATCATCAGCAGTTGCAGCAGTTCGTGACGTCCTCGACCTGGGATTACACGACGGTGCGGGCGAACGTGGCCCGGTGGGCGGCCGAGGTGATCGACCCGGCCGCGTACGTGATCGACGATTCCGGGTTCCCGAAGGATGGCACCGCGTCCCCGTTCGTGGCCCGGCAGTACTGCGGCACCCTGGGCAAGACCGGGAACTGCCAGATCGGGGTCAGTGTCCAGATGGCCACTGACACCGCCTCGGTGGCCGCGGACTGGCGACTGTTCTGCCCGGCATCCTGGGACGACACCACGATCAGCGACCCGGTCAAGGCCGCCACGGTCCGCGAAAAACGCGATCGGGCCGGCATCGGCGACGACGTCCGGCATCGGGAGAAGTGGCGCCTGGCCCTGGACATGCTCGACGAGATGACCGAGCAGTGGGGCCTGCCGAAACTGCCGGTGGCCGCCGACTCCGGCTACGGCGACTGCACCCTGTTCCGGCTCGGGCTGTCCGAACGCGGCCTGCGCTACGCGGTCCAGGTCGACCCGAACGCCACCGCCCACCCCGGCGACGCGGTCCCAGTCACACCGCCCTACACCGGCCGCGGTCGCCCACCCAAGCCCGCCTACCCCGACCCGCCGGCCACGTTCAAGGACCTCGTCCTGGCCGCCGGCCAGGCCAGCGCACGGCAGGTGACCTGGCGCCACGGCAGCCGACGCACCAGCAGCAACCCGACCGCGGCGATGCGCTCACACTTCCTGCGCCTGCGGATCCGACCGGCCAACCGCGACGTCCCCCGCGCCGCCGACGGCACCCTGCCCGAGGTCTGGCTGATCGCCGAATGGCCACCCGACGCCGCCGAGCCAGTCAAGTACTGGCTGTCCAACCTGGACGTCCGGACCTCACTGAAAACCCTGGTCCGCCTCGCGAAGCTCCGCTGGCGGGTCGAACACGACTACCGTGAACTCAAGACCGGTCTCGGCATCGACCACTTCGAAGGCCGCAGCTTCACCGGCTGGCACCGCCACGTCACCCTCACCGTCCTCGCCCAAGCCTTCTGCACCCTGCTGCGCCTCGACCCAAAAGCGGATGCGCCGGCCTGACCCTCTACGCCGTGCTCCGTGAGCTACAACAACTGCTCACCGTCATGGCCGGCGCATGCCAGACCTGCAAACGTGTGGGGCTCGTAAAGTCATCGCCGCAGGTCGAGATGGTAGAGATATCTCGGCTGGGACCATGTCCGCGTGATCATCTCGATGCTCTACACGGTGGCCCGCCGGCTGCTGTCCTTCCCCGGGGTGCTGCTGCGTCGCGACACGGCCAAGGACGCCGAGTTGCTTGTACTCCGGCATGAGAACGCGGTGCTGCGCCGTCAGATCGCCGGCTCGGTCCGCTACGAGCCCGCGGACCGGTTCTGGCTGGCCGCCCTCTCCGGCCTGATACCCCGCTGCCGCTGGCGCGAGGTCTTCCCGGTCACGCCCGGGACCCTGCTGGCCTGGCACCGCAGGTTCATCGCCGCCAAGTGGGACTACAGCGCCCGGCGCGCCCGCACCGGACGCCCGCCGACCAAGGCAGCACTCAAGAAGCTGATCCTGCAGCTCGCTCGAGACAACGCGAAATGGGGGCACAGGCGGATCCAAGGCGAGCTGGCCCGACTCGGTCACCCCATCGCCGCCTCCACGGTCTGGGAGATCCTCCACGCGGCGGGCATCGACCCGGCCCCACGCCGTACCGGTCCGACCTGGCGCCAGTTCCTCACCAACCAGGCCCAGGGCATCATCGCCGTCGACTTCCTGCATATCGACACCGCCCTCGGCAGGCGCCTCTACGCGCTGGCGTTCCTCGAACACGGCACCCGACGCCTTCACATCGCCAGCGTCACCGCCCACCCCACCCGGGAGTGGGCGGTACAACAGGCCCGGAACCTGGCCGCCGACCTCGGCACGCGCACGGAGGCCCTGCGCTTCCTGCTACGCGACCGCGACGGCAAGTACGGCCAGTCCTTCGACGCCGTCTTCGAGGCCGAGGAGATGGAGATCCTCAAGTGTGCACCGCAGGCCCCTCGGATGAACGCCCACTGCGAGCGGGTCATCGGCACCATCCGGCGCGAGGCCCTGGACCATGTGCTCATCATGAACGAAGCCCACGCCCGGCACGTCCTGGCCACCTACGAGCGGCACTACAACGAGCACCGCCCCCACCGGGCCCGCAACCAACTCCCGCCGGGCGCTGACCAACAGCCCATCGCCGTACACGAACTCGAAAGCCGCCGACTCCTGCGTACCCGCATCCTCGGCGGCGTCATCAGCGAGTACCGCTATGCCGCTTAACCTGCAGCGACGACTTTCCGAGCCCCACAGGGCTCCCGCATGACCAAACTTGGCGCGCCGCCGATCGACGGCGCGCCAAGTTTGCTGCGACGGTCAGTCGCCGAGATAGACCATGTCCCGGGAGCAGAACCAATCGCCGCTCTGCAGCACCTGCACGCAGGGGCGGTACCAGCTGGTCTTGCCGGCTGCGACCCAAGGGGTCGCCTGGCTTGGGTGGTAAACCGTGGTCCGTGGCACCCAGCCGCTGCCGGCATTGGCCTCGAGTCTGAGGGCGTAAACGTTAAGGGGCCCCAGCGCCCGAACCATGCCGCTCGGCCAAGTGCCGGTGTACTCCACTGAGCAGGGATGGCTTAACCACGAACCGCAATAGCTCGTCATCTGACCGGCCTGCGCGGGCGCGGCGGTCGCCAGAACGGTGCCGGCGCCGACGATGAACGCCAGTCCGACGCTGACCATTCGGACTCCGATTCGCCTCACGACTCCCCCTTTTGATGGGTAACCCGTCGGGCTGACGGGGGGTCTGAGAAATCTAGCGTTGAGACTGGACCCTGGTCCAGAGGGCGGGGCTCGCCTTTGCGGTGAGCTCAGTGCGCGGCTGCGCCGGACCCGGGCCTCGGCCGGCCACCCTGGCCTGCGCGAAAACCCAGCTGCGCCGGAGGCGCGCCGACCGCCGGGCGCCGGCGCACGAGCCGCGTACGCGCATCGCCCGGCGGTTCGCCGCCTCGTAGGTTTAGGTCAGGTCGCCGACTTCGACGGCGTTGCCGTCGGGACACCCGCGACAACGGCCACGCCCGCGTCGTTGGTGACCGAGCGAGGGGACGGTCCGCCGCGCCGCGAGCTCAGCCGCGGCGAGCCCGCGGCGGCCGCCGGCCCGCAGAGGGCCGACGACGACAGGGAGGCCCATCCGGACATCCCTGGTACGCCGCCGATCGACAGCACGACAGCCGGCGGGGGCACGTCTGCGGCGGGCGCGTGCGTCCTCGAGGGGGCGTGCACCTGGATGCCGAAGCTGATCGCCGGCCATGTCCCGCCCGCGCCGGACGCGGCCATCACCCGATGGAACGACCGACCCGGGGTCAGGCCCGCATGACCTACCTCCCGACCGCCACCTGGCGGTCCATGCCGCCGCGCGCTCCGATGGCGCGACGGCGGGGAGGTGCGGGTCACCTCCAACCTCACAGATTTGGTTGGAGAGGAACGGCGAAGGTGAAGACCACTACCAAGCTTTGGATCATCGGGCTCATCGCTGGCCTCCTGGCCTTTGGGATCCTGGCGTTCGCCACCGGGTACATCTTTGCGATCGACCCGCCGACGTCGCCGAAGTACGCCTTGCTTGCCGCCACGGTGGTGTGCCTGGGTGTGCTGGCTGTGTGCAGCTGCATGTCGGCTGTGATCGTCAGGGCGTTGCAGGATGACCAGCGCGCGGCCTCTGTCCTTCGGGAGGTGGAGCAACGCATCGGCGGACTTGAAAGGTCGGACAAGGTCTTACCTTTCAGGCGGGACATCTGACCCAGTCGCCGACGAAGCCCGGGTGGAGCCACCGCTCCCCCGGGCTTTTTCATGCCCTGCGACACGCCCGGGTGCCCCCAGCCCTGGGGGCCGTTGCCCCCACGCTGCCCCCAGAGATTTTCCGACCCACGGAGATGATCTCCGTTTGTGCTGGTCGGGAGGGCCGGATTTGAACCGACGACCCCTTGACCCCCAGTAGTCCGGTGGCCCAGCGGCATGCTCACGCACGTTTGCCCAGGTCGCCTGAAGCATAAGCCGGCCGAGTAAAGGAGTCCTCGCACCACTCCCGCGCCACCATCGACTTCCCTGCCGTCAGCCAGACGAGCAGCGCGTGACTTCCCACTTGCTGTCGTGGGAGTTCATGTCGGAGGATCGACACAGACCAATTCTCCATGCCGGTCGATCATCGACTTGGATGTCTTCCTGGACTAGATCCGCGTGTCCGGTTGCAACTCGTGTTCCCAGGTCCGCACTGGGCTTTGCGGCAGGATCCCGCACCGTGCAGCCTTTGCAGCGGCGCCGGTACACGCCCCGTAGACCGGCGTGCCGCATAAGCCGCTCGACGCGTCTGCGGCGCAACGCACCCCCGCGGCGAGCCGCAGATCGGCGTGCACCCGCGGCGACCCGTACGTGCCCCGCGACATCTGATGAATCTCGCGGATCAGCTCACCCAGCGCCTCATCGGCGGTTGTCCGCGCGTCGGGCCGGGCATCGTCTGTCCACCCGGATGGCTTGATCTGTGTCTTGGCGAAGCGCCGCCGGAGCGGTCACCCGTGGACCGGGGACCGCGGGTCGCTCTTCCCGATGCTAAGCGCGGGTGCGGGCCCAGATGGGCACTTCACCGGACCGCCGCGCACATCGGCGCCGCCGGACCGGGCCGCGCGTAGCGGGCCGGACCGACGCCGGGATGGCGCCGGAAGTGGCGGGTGAGATGCGCCTGGGTCCAGGAAGTTCTGCATGGTGCGCGCACCGTGCCAGGCGATCTGGTGCGCTCCCTGCGCCCCGGCTTGCTCGACGACGGCTGCGAGCACCCGATGTTCGGCCTCGGACCAGGCCATCGCCTCGTCGTGGCCGGCGAAGCGCAGCGGCGTCACCCCGGGTCCGGGCGCCGGTGGCTCGGGCACGGAAAGCTGCGGATCGAGCTGCAGCTGGGCGTGGTACGCCGAGGAGCGGTAGTGGTCGAACAGGCGCATGATGGCGGCGTCACGCTCGTGCGGTGTGTCCTCCTCGTCGCTGAGGCCGGCGGCGTACGCCCGCAGCAGGTGGTGTATCTGATGCCGGCCGGACCGGATCTGGGTGAGCATGTGCGTGGCCAGCTCCGCCACGAGAGTTGTGCCCGTGGGCGGATCGACACCGGCGAGGCTCGCCGCCGAGTCCGCGGTCAGATCGGGGCCGGGGTGCAGCGACAGCAGCCGGAACAGGCGTGCCGCCGGCGGGCTCAGCGCTCGGTACGACCAGGAGAAGGCCGCCGTCAGGCTGGTTTCAGCGCTTCCGCCGAAACTGTCGAGAAGGCTGCGGGGTGCCGCCAGTTCTGCGGCGATCTCTGCGAGCGGCGTGTCGGGTAGTGCCGCGGCACGAGCGGCTACCACGGCAAGGGCCAGCGGCAGTCGCCCGCTGCTGGCGATGATCTCATCGACCGCGGCCGGCTCCGCGGCGATCCGCTCGGCGCCCAGCCGCCGGACCAGGCACTCCCGCGCCTCGTCGGGCGGCGGCAGGTCCACCGGCAAGGGATGGGCGCCGCCGGTGGTGATCAGGCCGGTGAGCCGATTACGGCTGGTCACGATGGCCAGGCAACCGGGGGTGCCGGGCAGCAGGTGTCGCACCTGCTCGAAGTCTCGGCAGTTGTCGAGCACGATCAGGACCCGCCGCCCGGCGAGGATGCTGCGGTAGAGCCCGGCCAGTGCGTGCAGTTCGGTCGGCGCGGTCTCCCGCGGTACGCCGAGCGAGCTCAGAAATCCACGCAGTGCCTCGACGGGGCTCATCGCGCAATCCTGGGCGGCGAAGCCGCGCAGGTCGGCGTAGAGCTGCCCGTCCGGGTAGGCGGCGGCGAGACGGTGTCCCAGACGGATCGCGAGTGTGGTCTTGCCGACGCCCGCCATCCCGTCGATGGCCAGCGCCACGGTGGCCCGCCCGTGCCGCCGGTCCTCCTCAAGCAGCGCCTGTGCACGGGCCAGGATGTCCGTCCGGCCGCTGAAGAACGGGTGGTCCGGCGGCAGCTGAGCCGGTGTCGGCGGTGGGTTCACCAGCCCGATCGCTTCCTCGCCGTCGGCGGGCGAGTCGGCGAGCTGGCTGGCGGCGACTGTTCCGAGCGGTGGCGGCGCGCAGCCCCACCATTCGGCCGAGGTGCGCTGGTGCAGCAGGCGGTCGTAGGCATCGAGCAGCTCGGGGCTGGGGTCGATGCCGAGCTCATCGCCGAGCCGCCGGCGGACGTCCTGGAAGGTCTCCAGCGCCTCTGCCTGCCGGCCGTCGGCGGCCAGCGCGAGGACGAGGCGGGCCTGTAGCGCCTCGTCGAGCGGGTTCTGCCCGGCCGCCTGGCGCAGCGCCGGGATCACCAGGCGCACCTGACCGCTACGCAGAGCAGTGTCCGCAGCATCGCGGACGACCTGCGAACACTCGGCGTCAATCGCGGCGAAGGCCGGATGGGTGCGCGAGTCCGGGTCCAGGCCCACCCCGCAGGAACCGCGTCGCAGCGCCAGCGCCTCGGTGTAGAGCCGTACCGCCGGGCCGGGCTCGGTCGCCTGCCGGGCCTGGGCCACCAGGCGACGGAAGCGCAGCAGATCGAGAGAGTCCTCGTCGACCCGCAGTTGGTATCCCGCCGCATGCCGGATGAGATAGGTACCGACGGCGCGCACCGGCAGGTCGGGCTCGATAAGCCTCCGCAGGGTGCCGATGTAGCGATGGACGACGTTGACGGCGCTCGTCGGCGGCTCCTGATTCCAGATGGTGTCGACCAGGTCGGTGAGGGCGACCACCGATCCGCCGTGGGCCAGCAGCAGGGCGAGCACCAGCCGCTGCTGACGGCCACCGAGTTCGAGATCGGCGTCACCGCGCCGGGCTCCGACCGGGCCCAGGATGGTGAACCGTACTGCCGATGTCGACTCGGTCATGACCCGCCTTCGCTGTCGCCCTCCGGTCCCGGGATGGACCAGTTCGTACACATATACAACCAGCGGGCGTCAGGCCGGGACCACGCAGAAGTAACGCAGAAACTGCGTGCGGGGGTACTCAGGCGTCGAGGGCCGCCAACCCGGATCCTGCCGGCGGCGCTGGTGGATCCACCAGCGCACCGTCGTGCCGTCCCGCTCGACGAGCTTGTGCGGGTTGTCGGCGATCATCGGCGGCCGGTCAGGCTACGCGGTTTGCCAGTAGTACGCAGGCGTCGTCGCGGGCGGCGTCGAAGTCGAGCCGGTCGACGATCGCCGCCGGGTGCCCGTCGACTCCGGTGATCCGATCGGCCAGCAGGTCGATGCCGTCGTCGAAGGTCCCCCGCTTGATCATGCCATCGGTGTAGAGCAGCACCGAGTGCCCGGGCAACAGCTGGCGAGACTCCTGCGTGAACGGCGGTGCCGGGAAGACACCCAGCAACGGCCCCCGAGGGTTGGGCAGGCGCGTCACGCGGTGGTGGTCGGCCAGCAGCAGCGGTGGGTGCCCGGCGCGCGCCCAGCGGAGCCGGCCCGTGCTCGGCCGGGTAGGTCGCGACGACAGCGGTCGCGGTTGTCTCGTTGTCAGCGAAGAACGGCAGTGTGTTGAGCCGAGACAGGATCGTTGCCGGTGGGTGCCCCTCGGCGGCGTACGCCGTCGTCGCGTACCGCAGCCCGATCATGGCCTCGATGGCGCCCAGTCCGTGACCGCCCACGTCGTCGACGGCCAGGACCAGATCTCCGTTGGCCAGCGGCAGAATCAGGTACCAGTCGCCGCCGATGCCCAGCGCGGGGTCGGCGCCGTGGCATCGCACCGCGACCTGCAGGCCGCCAACGTCCCTGACAACGCTGGTGGCCGGCCGGATGGCGTGTTGCAGTGTGTGCCTGATCTGCCGCTCGCGCGCCAGTTGCGCCCAGTACGGCGGCGGTACCCGGTCCCTAATCAGTGCGATCATGCTGGTCAGCGGCCCCTCGGCTCGGGCTCGTGCATGTTCGGCATGGTGAATCCTTCGCTGACAGTTGTGGTTCGAGGACCTCGGAGCGAGGTCGTGCGGTCGCCGGCCCGTGAACAGCCCGTGACGTGGCGAGGTACCGCTCCCACTCGGGTTCACGTCACTCACCGGAGGACTCCTCCGACAAGTCGCTGTGACAGCCGCCGACGCTAGGAGCCGGCAGAGGCACCGGGTCTGCGGTGGCAGAATTCAGCCGTGGACACGGTGGCGGAACTCGGCGGAGCTGCACCGGACGGCCGCCGTTCTCAACGAGCACCGACCCGCTTGCCGCGGTTACTCCGCACCGACCAGGTAGATGAAGTCGGCCACCGCGCCCGTGAACGCTGCCGGCTGCTCGATGTGTGCCATGTTGCCGCTGTCCTGAAAGACGAGCAGGCCCGAGTGCGGGACGCCCTCGTGCAGCATCGCCGCCCAATGCGGGCCGAAGAGGGGGTCGTGCGCACCGGCCAGGACCAGCGTCGGCGCTTCGATCCGGCCCAGCTCGGCCCGGACGTCGAACGGCACGGATTCCCCGCCCCGCTGGGGCGTGGCCCAGCCGCGCAGGCGGGCCCGCAGGGGCGCGAAGGTTTCCTCGTGCGCCCAGTAGTCGGCAACGTAGGCGGGCCACGCGCCCCGGATGCAGCGGGCGAAGGTCTCGTCGTCGTTGGCGGTCAGCGCTTCCTCGAACGCCCGCACAACCGTGGTGGCCTCCACACGGCGGCGCGGATGGCGGGCCGGGAAGGCGGAGATCGCGGCCACAACCGACTGCCGGAGCTGCTCGTCGGTCACGGGAGACGTCGCGTACAGGACCAGCCCGGCGACCCGGCCCGGGTGGTCGAGCCCGTAGCGCTGCACGACGAGGCCGCCGTACCCGTGGCCGAGGAGGAACACCGGATCCGTGCCGAGCTGGGACAGCACCGCGTCCAGGAAGCCCACGTACGTGGCGCAGCGGTAGCCACGCGGATCGGCGAGCCGACCGGACCGACCGGTGCCGATCGGCTCGATATAGACCAGCTGCATGTGCTCCTCGAGCTCCGGCATCCGCAGATAGTCCCAGCTCACGCCGGGACCGCCGGGGTACACGACGCACACCGGGCCGCTGCCGGCGACATGAAAGCGCTGATCGATCCCGTACACCGTCACGGTGTGTGTGCCTTGCGCCAGTCCGTCGCCCACGTGCTCCTCGTTCCCTCTCCGTGCCCGGATGTTGCGGCCCATGCCAGGCACAACGTGGGGCTGTCTGAGCCACGACTTCATCCCAGGGTGATGCAACAGAGAGCCGGTGAAGAGCTCTCTCCACCTTCGGTGACACCACGCTAAGAGGCCGGAGTGCGGTTCCAGTGACGTCCGAGTGTGGTGACCGTCCGACCGGAACCGGTCGGATCAGCGTCCCCCGACCCGGGGCAGCGAAACCGGGACGTGGTGTACGCGCGGATCAGCCCTTGTCGGTTCCCTCGTTGGCGTCGCGGACGAAGTATCGCTGGAAGACGACGAAGATGATCGCGACTGGGATGGTCGCGAGCAGCGCGGCGCCGAGCTTGAGCGGGTGAGCGTGATCAGGGCCGGGCGGGCCATCGGCAGGACCACCGACCAGAACGTGCGGAACACGCCGGCATTCGCCTTGATCCAACGGCCCGGCGCGGGTGCCTCAGACACTCGGGTCGGCGAAGCGATGGCCAGGTCGGAGGTCGGCTTCCAGCGACTCGACCGCGCCGAGAAGACTCCGGAGGCCGACCTCCTCGCGCTGGGCGTCCGCCGGATCGAACAGCCATTCGGTGACCGGTACGCCGGCGGCCTCCTCCGGGTGGCTCGACTCGGCCATGGCCAGTTCCGCCTCGACCTCGGCCTTGAGCTCGTGCAGGGCGTTGTCGCCCATCGGTGTGGTCATCTTTCCTCCATGCGCAGCTGGTGGATACCTGCCCGGGCCGGGAGCGGCTGACCGCAAGGATCAGCTGCCTCGAGATCGGTCCGGAGCAATACGGATTTGTCGACTTCCGTGGGTGGCTATCGCTGTACGTTGACCAGAACGGGAGTCACGGTGGTCCCGACCGTGCCAACGAGTACTGCGGCCGCGTCGCCGAGGGCGCCGATCGCCGCGGCGTGTCCGGAGGTTCGGGCACGGCGGTGGGTCCTTGTCGACGACCGCGTCGACGCCGACCAGCCAGCCATCGCCGGTCTCGACCACCGGCACGCCTCCCCCACCGCCACAGACGATGACCCTGCCGCCGTCGGCCAGGCTCGCAGCGTGTCGATCTCGACGAGCCGGCTCGGCTGGGGCGACGCCACGACGCGCCGCCACCCGTCGCCGTCCCGGCGGACCTGCCAGCCCAGCAGGCCGACCTGAGGGCCGTTGCCGTGGCAGACGATCAGTTGGTGGTCGGCTGCCAGTAGCGCGAGAGACTGTGCGGCGCGGCGTACGTGCTGGCACTGGATAGCGGCGTGGGGCCTTTCGCCGCGTTCCAGCAGGGCGTTGCCGCCGAGGGCGATGACGGTACGCACGGCTCACTCCGCCAGCGCCCGGACGAGCAGGGCCTTGATGGTGTGCATCCGGTTCTCGGCCTGGCCGAACACGATCGACCGCTTGGACTCGAACACCTCTTCGGCCACCTCGGCGCCGTCGAGGCCGAACTGCTGGTGCAGACTGGCGCCGATGACGGTGCCGCGGTTGTGGATCGCCGGCAGGCAGTGCATGAACCGCACGCCAAACCGGTTGCTGGCGTTCGGCACGTCGTCGGTGACGCGATACGGCAACAGCGACCGCACCCTGGCCGCCCACGCGTCGTCGGGCTCGCCCATGCTGACCCACACGTCGGTGTAGACGAAGTCGGCGCCGCGTACCGCCGGGTAAAGGTCATCGGTGACCATGAGGCGCGCGCCGCTTGACCGGGCGGCGGCCTCGGCGGCGGCGACGACGTCCGGCGGCGGCTGCAGGCCCGCAGGCGCCGCGACTCGTACGTCCATGCCGAGCAGGGCACCGGTGACCAGTAGCGATCTGGCGATGTTGCTGTGGCCGTCACCGGTGAAGCAGAAGGCGATGTCCTCGACGTCGCCGCCATGGTGCTCGGTCATGGTCAGGACGTCGGCAAGGCTCTGGGTCGGGTGCCAGACGTCGGTCAGCGCGTTCCAGACCGGTACGCCGGCGTGCTCGGCGAACTGCTCCAGGGTGTCCTGGGCGTGGCCGCGCAACGCGATGCAGTCGAACATGCGCCCCAGCACCCGGGCGGTGTCGGCGACGGACTCCTCGCGGCCGAGGTGGGACCACTCGGGTCCGAGGTAGGTGACCTGTCCGCCCTGGTCGTAGGCGGCGACCTCGAACGAGCAGCGGGTACGGGTGGAGTTCTTCTCGAACACCAGCACGATGTTCTTTCCGCGCAGCCGTGGCAGCTCGTCGCCGTGCTGCTTGTCCCGTTTGAGTTGGGCGGCCAGGGTCAACAGGTCGAGGAGCTGCTGCTTGTCCAGGTCCAGATCCTGCAGCAACGAGCGTGGGTCAGGTCGCGAGGTCATGATGAGACTCCCTTGCTCAGAGCGGGCGGCGGCGTACCGGGCAGCTCATGCAGCGGGCGCCACCGCGGCCGCGGCGAGCTCGCTGCCGGCGAGTGTGATGACCAGCGAGATCGGGCCGAAGCCGGCCAGTGCCGACGGCAGCGCGAACACGCCAGTACCGATGACCGACCCGACCACCAGCGCGGTGGCGGTCGACAGGCCGAAGCGCCGATCCCCGGGTCGGGATGGTGCCCACCCGTCGTCCACACGCGGCGGCGCAGCGCGAACCGGTGTGCCCAGCATCTCGACTCGCTGGTCGAGCCCCGTCCAGGCAGGTGTCGGCGACCTCACGCCAGCCGCCGTCGACCGTGCGCGGCGCCGGAATCGTCCACCGCTGATACAGGCAGTTCGACTCGGCCGCCGGCTCGAGTACCACAACGGACATGACATGCCTCCCAACCAGGTGATCCCTGTGCTCACAAACGCTGGGAGGGGCCGGTTCAGAAGCAGTGGCAAACGAGTGCGTGCGCGCGGTCACTCGGTTACCTGATCCTCAATCCACCGACCGAACTCGGTGATTGCAACTCGCGCGCGGGCTTCGCTCCGCTCAGGAACGCATGACGGCGACGCGGGTGGCGGAAAAATCTCCCGCCACCCGCCACCCGCTGCCTACTGCCCCCGGGGGTGCGGTGGACCGATGGTTGTCAGGCCGTCTCGCGAGCTGCCCGCTTGATGAACGCGGCCGTCGTTTCCGGCTGCGACACGAACACCGCGTGTGACGCGTCGACGCTCTTGATGACCCCGTTGGCGCGTTCGGCCACAAAGCGCTGCGTCGCCGGCGGGATGGTCACGTCGCGCTCAGCGATGAGGTGGTAGGTGGGAATGGAGCGCCAGGCCGGCTCACCCGCCCCTTCGTCCCCCGCCGCCGCCATGATCGGCCGCTGCGTCACCGCCATGAGGGCGGCCTCGCGGGCCGGAACGTCCGCGGCGAACTGCTTCTGGAACAGCTTCTGATCTATGTAGAGATCTACGTTGCCGTCCGGCAGCGGGACTGGTCGGAGCGTCTCCGGCAGGGTGCTGCCGTCGAACATGGACACCAGTTCGTTGGCGCTTTCTCCCTTCTCGGGAGCGAGCCCGGCGACGTAGACGAGCGCCTTGACGTTGGGGTTGCCGGTGGCCGCGGTCGAGATGACGCTACCGCCGTACGAGTGTCCGACCAGGATGATCGGACCATCGATCGACTGCAGCAGGGCCTTGACCTGCGCGGCGTCGTGCGCAACACCGCGCAGCGGGTTAGCGGCGGCGACGACCGGGTAGCCGTCGTCCAGCAGCTGGCGGGTCACTCCGTTCCAGCCACCGGAGTCGGCGAACGCGCCGTGTACCAGGACGACCGTCGGCTTCGCGCCGCGATCGGCGGTGGCCTGCGCGGCGCCGGGGCCGACCGCCATGACGGTCGCCGCGGTGAGCAGCGTCGCCGCGGCGACGCCGAAGGCTCCGAATCTCTTGCTCAGTGACATGTGCCTCTCCTAGCTGTTGGTTAACCCGCACCCGCCCGTCGGGGTTCAGAGTTCGAGTTGGTCCGGTGGTGGCTGGTTCAGGAGCTCACGGTGCCGAGGGCCTGCCGCAGCACCGCGATCGCCTGCGCGGTGGCCGCCTTGGCGGCCTGGGTGTCCTTCAGCGGGTTCAGCATCATGAAGTCGTGGCAGATGCCGTCGTAGCGCACCGTCGTGACCGGCACCCCGGCGGCGCGCAGCTTGGCCGCGTAGGCCTCACCCTCGTCGCGCAGCACGTCGGCCTCGTCCACGATCAGAAACGCCGGCGGCAGGCCCTGAAGATCCTCCGGCGACGCCTGCAACGGCGACGCCGTGATCTCCGAGCGCACCGAGCGGTCCGGGGCGTAGCAGTCCCAGAACCACGCCATCCCCTTCGCCGTCAGGAACGGCCCGTCAGCGAACTCGGTGTAGCTGTCGGTGTCCTGCCCGGCATCGGTGACCGGGTAGTACATCGACTGGTGCACGATCCTGACGTCGCCGCGCTGCTTGGCCAGGATCGTCACCGCGGCGGTCATGTTGCCACCCACCGAGTCCCCCGCGATCGCCAGCCGCGACGCGTCCAGGCCGTACGACGCCCCGTCGGACACGATCCACCGCGCCGCCGCGTAGATCTGCTCGATCGCCACCGGGTAGTGCGCGTCCGGGGAGGGCGTGTACTCCACGAACACCACCGCCGCGCCGACTCCCACCGAGATTTCCCGCACCAGCCGGTCATGCGTGCCGGCGTTACCCAACACCCAGCCGCCACCGTGCACGTACAGCACCACCGGCAGCGTGCCGGTGACACCCTGCGGCCGCACGGCCCGTACCCGCACGTCACCGACCGCGGCTGCGACGGTCACCCACTGCTCGTCGATCGCCGGCGCCTCGACCGGGCCGGCCTGCACGTCGTCAAGGACCTTGCGCGCCGCGATAGGAGCGAGCTGGTAAATGAACGGTGGCTTCGATGTGGCCTCGGCGAATTCCTGCGCGGCCGGCTCGAGCACAACCTCGGTCATGACATGCCTCCCAAGTCGGGTCGTCCCTGTGCTCAGGAACGCTAGGCAGGCCGAGTGCAGAAGCAGTGGCGAACGAGTGCGTGCGCGCGGTCACTGGCTTAGCTGAGTAGGTCGCGACAACGGGATCACCAGGCACGCCTGACCACTGCGCCGGGCGTGTCCGGCAGCGTCCCGGACGACCTGCGAGCACTCGGCTTCAATCGCGGCGAGGGCCGGATGGGCGCCCGAGTCCGGTTCAGGCCCACCGCTCAGGAGCCGCGCCGCAGCGCCCGGGCCTCGACGTAGAGCCCCGCCGGGCCGGGCTCGGCCGCCGGGCCCGAGTTGCCGGCGGGAGAGGCAGCAGGTCGAGCAAATCGTCGTCGACCCGCCTCACGCAACCGGCGGCGTCAGGCCGGAACCATGCAGAAGGTAATGCAGAACATGATCTGCGTGCGGGTGTGCGTGCTCAGGCGTCGAGGGCCGCCAGCTCGGCCTTCGCCAAACTGATCGTCCTGGCGCGGTGGAGCGCGCAGTGGCCACCCACATGTGCATGTAACGCGATGCCTCGATGCCATGCCCGGAGTGGAATCTCCACTTCACACAAGGTCATCGTGCACGGTGGAGGTGCGGCATAGCCGGACGTGAATCGAATCTTCTCGGACCCTCGTTCCTCACCGCCGTCCTCCAGCAGCTTGACCGCGCGGGTCAGGTGGTCGCGGGCCTTGTCGGTCGCGCCGAGAGCGGAGTGTGCCCGGCCCAGCGTCAGATGGACCCGACCCGTGAAACGGGGGCCGTATTCGGTGGCCAGGGGTAGTGCCCGCGTCGCCTCGTCAAGCGCCTCCGGCCAGCGCTTCGCGTCGGCCAGGCACCTGGCCATCGCCATCCGGGCCGTCATCCGAGCAAGCTGCGCCGGCGCGGGCGCGACCGGTCGCGCGTCGACCTCCCGCAGCACACCCCGGAACTCGTTCAGGGCCTCGTCGAACCTGCCGCGCTCCACGAACGTCTGCCCCAATCCAACGCGAATCTGGACGTACCCGTCGTGGTTGCTAGCGGCGTCGGCCAGGTCCAGGCCGCGGTAGTACACTTTCATGGCCTTCTCGATGTTGCCGCCCATCCGCCAAGCACGGGCCGCGTAGTGCAGCGCGTTGGCTTGTTCCTTCGTGTCGCCGAGCTCCCCGGCAAGCCGGTAGGCCTCCATCGCCAGGGCCACGCTCTCCTCGTGGCGCCGCTCACAGGTGGAGACAGCCCAGGCGTAGTGGTCGATGTGGGTGATCTCCTGCCGACGGTCAGGCAACCGGCCGGCAGCGACACGCGACAGGCGATAAACCTCCGACCAGTGTGCCCAATGGATCATTCGGTCCGCGTACCAGTGCGTCGCCTCGGCGACGTCCACGACCCGCTGATGCTGGTCGGTGGCGGCCGCCGACTGCAATGCGGCCAGCCAATTGTCCGCCTCGACCTGCAGCCAGCTATGCGCCTCCTCCGGTGTGGCCATGGAAACCAGACCCTGCCAGTCATCCGGTGGCGCGCCGAACCCCGGCGCGAACCATCGCCCCGCGACGATCGCTGTCTCCAGCAACCAATCCACCATCCGACGCTCGGTCCCCGCTCTCGCCTCCGCCGGCTCCTCGCCGCGCAGCCGGTCGGCCGCGAACAGCCGGATCAGGTCGTGGAACCGGTAACGATCGAACCCAGCGGGCTGCAAGAGGCCCAGGTCAACCAGCTCATCCAACTGATCCTCGGCGTCGAAGAGATCGACCTGGGCGAGCACCGCGGCGATCGGAGCGGCGAAATCCACCCCCGGCACGTGCGCCAGCCGCCGGAACATCGCCTTCGCCGGGTTGGACAGCTGGGTGTACGACAACGCGAACGCCGCCGCCACCCCCAGATCCCCCACCGAGAGGTTCGCCAACCGCCGATCCGCGTCCGAGAGCCGCTCCGCCAGATGCCCCATCGTCCACCCGGGCCGACTCGCCAACCGCGTACCCGCGATGCGCAACGCCAACGGCAGGTGGCCACACAGCCGGGCCACCGCGTCGACCTCCTGCGCCGCCGCCCGAGCCGACGCCTCCCCCACGACGGCCCGCAGCAGAACAGCCGACTCCTCCGACGTCAACGGCGCCAACCCGATCCGCAACACCCCTTCCAACCCACCCAGCAAGCGGCGACTGGTCACCACCACGATCCCGACCCCCAGACCCGGAAGCAACGGCCGCACCTGACCCTCGTCCGCCGCGTTGTCCAACACCAGCAGACACCGCCGCTCCCGCAGAATCGCCCGCAACTGGCTGGCCCGCTCCTGCTCGTCGTCGGCGATCCTGCGGGGGTTGACGTCCAGCGCCCGCAGGAGCCGCCTCAACGCCTCACCAACCGGCATCGGCACCGGATCCGTACCCCGAAGGTCCAGGTAGAACTGCCCGTCGGGAAACACCTCCCGCAACTGCTCGGCCACCCGGACCGCGAACGCCGTCTTCCCCAACCCCGGCTGGCCGTGCACCACCGCTACCGGCGTCGGACCACCGACAGACGCCGCCAGTGCGTGACTGCGGAGCAGTTCCAACTCCGGTGCCCGACCCACGAAGTCACTGACCCCCCGGGGCAGCTCACCCACCCGAGGCCGCCCGACTCGGCTCTTCGACCGCTCCGAGCGCGCGAACTCGACGAGACCAGCACGATCCTCGTCACCGAGCTTCATCGCGTCGGCCAACGCCGCCAACGTCCGTTCCTGCGGCGCGCGACTGTGCCCCCGCTCCATGTCACTGATCGCCCGACCACTCACCCAGGACGCCTCGGACAGATCCTCGATGGTCATCCCCGCCGACTGCCGGAACTCCCGCAACCGCTGCCCGAACGAAGAACCAGCCACCACACCTCCCAACGCTCCCGGATCACTGCGGCAAGATCACCCTCGCCGCCAACGGTGACCGGCGCACCGTCATCACCGACAGCCGGGCCGGCATGTTCGCCGCCGTCCCGGGCGACGCCCTCATCGATGCCAACCGCGCAGCTTGGCCGGGTTGAGCACGATCCAGAGGACGGCGATCCTGGCGTCGGCCGTCTTGATGCCGACCACCGCGATGGCCTGGGCGGCGCGGTGCAGCGCCAGCCCGGCGCGGCCGTTGACGGCCTCGACGGTCAGCTCGGTGCCCGGTTGCCCGCACAGCAGGACCGCGGCCAGCTGGGCAACCGCTTCCGCGCCGTGAATGGGGCCCATCGCGGCGGGCACCAACCCGCCGCCGTCGCAAACGGCGATGGCATCAGTGTCCGGCGCGGCCCGGAGCGCGGCGAGGTCTCCTAGCTGGCAGGCCTCGGCGAACCTGCGCACGAGATCGTCCTGTCGGTTGACCATGTTCGAATCGGGAAGGCGGCTGCGCGGGTGGCTCTCCCGCTTCGCCGCCGGCGAGAAACGCGTGGCAGGGGTCCCGCACCGAGGCCAGCGAGACGATGTCGCGGCCGAACAGCGCAGCGTGCCGCGGCTCGACCGATCCGGCCAGCACCTCGGGAAGAAACGGCTGATACGTCATGTACGGGCGCGGATCGACCGCGCCGACCCGTGCCTCGTCCCGCCGAAGCCTCTTATCCAGCTTCCCTGCCGGGTAGAAGCCGGCGTGGCCGCCGCCGATCACCAGAATCGTTCGCACGGTGTCCTCTGTTCCTCTCGCCGTCGCCAGCTATGACCGGTTAGCACGCTGGTTTGTGACGTCGGCGGATCAGGCCGGTCCGGACACCGCTGCAGTCTTCTCGGGGTTCATCATCCACAGCACCTGATTGATGCCGTCGGTCGAGGCGCTGGCCGTGAGCACGGCGTCCAAGGTGCCGTCGCGCCACAGCACGGCGGACGTCCGCCCGTTCGTACTCGCCCATCGCACCTCGACGCCGTCCCAGAACCAGCTGGAGATCGCGGTCAGGAACTTCGCCACGCGCACTACTCCCACCATCGCCCGGCGGGAAACGGGCACCCTGCCGTTGCCATCGCCGATGTTGGTCACGTCCGCTGCGAGGAGTTCTCCACGGTCCGGGTGGAGAGGAAGAGCCGCTCCGCGATCGTTCGCTCCAACGCGGTCATGTCGCCGGAGCGGGCCGCCGTCATGAACGTGGTCACCAGCAGCCGGTGATCGGCCGCGCTCGCCGGCGTACGCCGCTCACTGGCCATGTGTCGGCGCGCCCGGCTGACCAGCTGGCGCACCGCGGGTTCGGTCGACTGCAGGATGTCGGCGATCTGCGCGTACGGGTAGTAGAACGCCTCCCGGAGGATATACGCGGCGCGTTCGCAGGGCGTGAGCTTCTCCAGCAGCAGCAGGGCCGCGAACTCCAGGGCCTCGCCGCGCTCGGCGCCCAGGTACGGGTCCGCGCTCGTGTCGACGGGTTCCGGCAGGCACGGCCCGATGTACGTCTCGCGGCGCACCCGCGCCGACTGGAGTGCGTTGATGGCCAACCGGGTCGTCGTCGTCGCCAGGAACGCGGCCGGGTCGACCACCGCGCCGCGGTCACACGTCTGCCACCGCAGCCATACCTCCTGCACCAGATCCTCGGCCTCGGTGGCGCTGCTGAGCATGCGATACGCGATCCCGAACAGGCGCGGCCGCACGCTCGTGAAGACCGCCGCCGCCTCCTCGAGATCATCCGCGCCAATCGGCTCGTGATTCACACCGCCATCCACCATCGCTCGCCTCCGTCTGATCACGTCGCGGCTGCTGCCAGGCCAATCGTTGGCCGACCACGCCGCAATCGCCAACGTCCGGACCGTGGAAGTGACGTTGGCGACCACGCGCCCCTGTCACAGAGTCCGCGGCTGCGCTGTCTCGGCTGGTGGAGACACCAAATCAGTACGGCGCTCATGGGGCGTTCGAAGCGGGATCCAGGTATCGAAAGGAGAAGGGTGGCGCGGTGAGGTCTAATCGACTGGAGGCGTTCAGTGATGGGGTGCTTGCCATCATCATCACGATCATGGTGCTGGAGCTGAGGGCGCCGGAAGGTCACGATCTCTCCGACCTGGTCCACACGACCGGCGTCGGGCTGCTGACCTATCTCCTCAGCTTTGTCTATGTGGGCCTCTACTGGGCCAACCACCACCACACGTTCCACCTGGTTCGACGGGTCAGTGGCGGTGTGCTGTGGGCAAACCTGGCGCTGCTGTTCTGCCTGTCGCTGGTCCCGTTCACGACAGCCTGGGTGTCCGAATCGAGGTTCGAGCAGACCCCGGTCGTCATCTACGGTGTGAACCTGCTCGGCGCGGCTGTCGCATACGTCGTGCTCCAGTGGGTGATCATCCGGCAGGAGGGACCGGAGTCGCCGCTGCACCAGGCCGTCGGCATTGACCTCAAGGGCAAGATCTCCCTAGGGTTCGACGTCGCCGGGATCCTCAGCGCCCTGACGATCGACCGGAGCGGGCATGTCGGAGTTTGGATTGCCATGGCGTGCTTCGTCGCCATCGTGATCATGTGGGTCGTCCCCGACCGCCGCATCGACCGGGTGTTCCGCCAGTACGAGACTGCGGACTGAGGGCGCGAGGTCGACCCCGCCGCTCGTTGCCTCCTCTCGAGCCCGTATCCACGGCAGGAACCGAGACGGGCGAGGTCAACAAACTCTTCGACGATCTCGCCGACACGCGTATGCATCATGCCTGTCACACCGTTCGTGCCTTGCACCTCTCGCGGCCGACGGACCCCGCACCACGAGTGCGGCATGCTGGCGCCGGTGCGGCTATGACCTGACCAAGACGTTGTTCCCTCAGCTGTCCTCGCTGCTGATTGATGAGGTGGTTGATCAGGGACCGGTCGTGCTGGTCCGTGCCCGGACGCTTGCGGCGGCCGTTGCGTGCTCGCAGTGCGGGCAGCCGGCCCAGCGCGTGCACGCCTGTCACCACGGTGCGGCTCGTCGATCGCACGCGCGCTCATCCGAGGCCGGATCCGGCATCCGGTACCTGCTGGCGGCAAGGTCACGCTCCTGTCGCTCCATCGCCGTGCAACCGAGAAGGCAGGACAGCGCTCCCGCCTGTGGCACCTGGGCGCCGGTATCGCTACTTCGGGGGCATTTCGGCGGAGGTGTCACAGGCCGGGGGGCTGCCCGGTCTTAGCTGGTGACCGGATGGCAACCGATGCCCCGACCAACAGGAAGGTTTGTCATGAAGATCGTGGTAATCGGCGGCACTGGCCTGATCGGGTCCAAGGTCGTGGCGAAGCTCGGCGAGTTCGGCCACGAGGCGGTGGCGGCGTCACCGAAGACCGGCGTCAACACCATCACCGGCGAGGGCCTGGCCGAGGCGTTCGCCGGCGCGTCCGTGGTGATCGACGTGTCGAACGCCCCCTCGTGGGAGGACACCGCGGTGATGGAGTTCTTCCAGACCTCCACCCGCAATCAGCTTGCGGCGGAGGCCGCGGCCGGCGTGGGCCACCATGTGGCGCTGTCGATCGTGGGGACCGAGCGGCTGCCCGAGAACGGCTACTTCCGGGCGAAGCTTGCGCAGGAGAAGCTGATCGAGGGCTCGTCGATCCCGTTCTCGATCGTGCACGCGACGCAGTTCTTCGAGTTCGTCCCGGCCATCGCCGACAGCACCGCGGCCGCGGACGGTGGCACGGTCCGGATGCCACCGGCGCTCTTCCAGCCCATCGCCGGCGACGACGTGGCCCAGGCGGTCGTCCGGGCGTCGGTGGAGTCGCCGTTGAACGGGCGGGTCGAGGTCGCCGGGCCCGAGCGGCTCTCGATGGACGAGTTCTTCCGGAACGCCCTGTCTGCTCTGGGCGATCCACGTGAGGTGGTCACCGACCCGCACACGCGCTACTACGGATCCGAGTTGGACGAGCAGAGTCTGGTGCCGGTCGGTGAGGCGGTCCTCGCGGAGATCAAGTACGCCGACTGGCTGGGACGAACCACGGCCGGCAAGTAGCGCACCAGTCCCCGCCCCACACCCATCAGCAGAGGGAGTGCGTCCGATGACCGGCACCGATCAGACCAACACCGAGCCGAAGCCCAGATCGACCGCGTGGCAGACGGCGCTCACCCTGCTGCAGGAGGCCGAGCCGCCGTTCATCCCGGCGGGAGCGCATGCGATGACCGTGGTCATCGAGTTCCCGCCCGGCGACCCCGGTACGCCGCCGCACCGCCACTCCGGCCCCGCGTTCGGCTACGTGCTGGAAGGCGAGATGCTGCTCGAGGTCGAAGGCGAGCCGGAGCGGGTCGTACGCGCCGGCGAGGCGTTCTGGGAGCCGGGTGGCGACGTCATCCACTACCAGGACGGGAACAACCGCAACGACATCCCGCTGCGTTTCACCGTCACGATGCTGTGCGAACCCGGCAAGCCGATGCTCACCCTGGTGGACGACGAAGAGCTCGCCCAGCGCAAGGGCCGCCGCGCCGCACGCCCGTCCTGACCACGCCGATCGCCCTCCCCGCTGCTGGCAACGGGCCGGCGCATCAGGCCGACATCCACCCACGTCACGCACGGAGGAAAGATGAGCGCCCGTACGGGTGACGACGATTCATTGCGCGAGCTCGAGGCCGAGGTCGAAGCGGAACTGGCCATGGCCGAGTCGAGCCACCCCGAGGAGGCCATCAAGCTACCGGTCACCGAGTGGCTGTTCGATCCGGCTGACGCCCAGCGCGACGAGGTCGGCCTCCGCAGCCTTCTTGGCGCGGTCGAGGCGCTGGAAGGCGCCCCCCGATTCGGCCACCCGACCGACGGACGTGCCTGAGACGCGCACCACGCCGACTCAGGGAATCCACCTCTCCAACAGTCGAAACGAGACGCGTGTGAATCACCCACAACAGCAGGGGACCGCCGCTGCTCCCGCCACGTCGGCACGGATCACCACGCTCAACGATCTTCGCGAGCACCTTCAGTGGGCGATCGAGTTGGAACACGCGACCTTGCCGCCGTACCTGGGCGCGCTCTACTCGCTCGACCCGGAGCGGAACCCGGAAGCTGTCGAAGTGGTGGCCAGTGTCTTCGCCGAAGAGATGCTCCACCTGGCGCTGGCCGCGAACCTGCTCAATGCCCTCGACGGCCGACCACGGCTGGACACGCCGCAGATGTTGCCGCCACACCCCGGCGGCTGCCCCACGGCGACCACTCCCTGGAACTGTCGCTGCTCCCGTTCGGCGCGGAAGCACTTGACATGTTCCTGCGGATCGAGCAACCAGCCCCGCCCGGCGCCCCAGCGGAAGGCGACGGCTACGAGACGATCGGGCAGTTCTACGACGCGATCGAGCAAGGCCTGCGCCAATTGTGCAACCGGCTCGGCGAGCGGGAGGTCTTCCGCGGCGATCCGGCTCGCCAGGTGAACGCCGGCCCCTTCCGGCACACCGCCGGGCGACTGGTCGCGGTGGACGATCTGGCATCGGCACTGGCAGCGCTTGAGGAAATCGTCGAGCAGGGCGAGGGGGCTGTGCATCCACGCCGCCTTCTGCCTCGCACGCACCAGGCCGATCGCCGAAATGCTCGCCGATTCCGACGACAGCGACGTCCGCTCCGACATCATGGGCCGGATCGACCATTGCCCCTCCGGGTCGTACAGCTACGCCCTCCAACGCGGCGGCGATTCCATCGAGCCCGATCTTCCGCAGGCCATTTCGGTCCTTGAGGAGGAGAACAGACTGGCCGGCGCATTGAGCCTTTCCGCGCAACGGTGTGAGTACGTCGGGTAGCCGCCCTGATGATCGGTGTAGACACGCCCGAACCCGTTGTGGTGCAACGAAAAGACGCAGAACCCCGGTATGAAGTGGTCCTCTCACAGATCAACTTCAGTAGGGGTCCTGCGTCGCCATGAGTGTCACATACACCGCCGAGCTGTCCGTGCGCGAGGAGACCGTGTTGTTCCTGTCCGGGCTCCTGCATGCTGAACGGCAACGGCTCGGGACCCGTACCGGGACCCGGGCGCTGGGCTGCTTCAAGCAGGCGATCCTGGTGATCCGCTGGTTCCTCGACGGCACTCGGATCAAACAGTTGGCCCTCGACAACCAGGTCAGCTCGTCGACCGGCTACGACTACCTGCACGAGGGCATCCGGGTCCTCGCCGCCCACGCGCCGCGGCTGGAATCGGTGCTGCTGGCGGCGAAAGTGGCCGGCTACGCCCACGTAAACATCGACGGGACCCTGATCGAGACTGACCGGTGCCGCACACCTGGGCCGACACCGGGGGTGGACCTGTGGTGGTCCGGCAAACACGACAACCACGGCGGCAACGTGCAGGTCGTGACCGCTCCGGACGGGTGACCGCTCCGGACGGGTGGCCGCTGTGGACCTCGCCGGTACGGCCCGGCCGGGAACACGACACGACCGCCCTGCGTGAACACGACATCCTGCCGCTGCTGGCCACCTGGACCAACGACGACCGGCGGGTGCTCGGCGACGTCGGCTACGAAGGCGAAGCCGACACGATCACGATCGCGTTCAAGAAGCCGAAGAACGGCGCCTGCACCGACGTGCAGCAGCAGTTCAACAGAGCCCACAACGGTGTCCGCGCCATCGGCGAACGCGGAAACTCCCTGCTCAAAACCACCTTCAAAGCGTTGCGCAACGTCAGCCTGTGCCCTTGGAGCATCGGCAGGATCACCGCGCCAGCCCTCGTACTCCTGCACTTCGACCACAACCGCACAACCTGATCACCCAACGCCACGACCCGTTACGCGGAAAGGCTCATTGTGGGTCACCGGCGCAGTGCCGGTCCTCCGCGCAGACGGCCAGCCACTGCAGATCCGCAACAGGATGACTCTCTGCCGCTGCGGCCATTCCTCGAGCAAACCACTGTGCGACGGGACCCACCGAGAGATCGGCTTCCATGAGGAAATGCCGGCCGACGGCGGAGACCGACGACCGAATAACGACGAAGGACAGCAGACAGCATGATGAGGCACGTCCTGGAGCTGGCGGCACAGGAGATCGCGGACGCGACCTCCAAGGCCCCTTCCTGTACGAAGTAGGGCCCGACGACACCCGGAAGGTCCCCCCAGCCGCTGCGTTTCGCCTTCTATGGGCGAGTCTCGACCGAGGATCAGCAGGACCCGGAGCCTGCCGTGGAAGCGTCGCCCCGAGGCCTCCCGGCTGCTCGCCGCGCTACGCGACCCACACCGCGGCTTCGACGCCGTCGTCATCGGTGAGCCGCAGCGCGCCTTCTACGGCAACCAGTTCGGGCTTACGTTACCGCTGTTCGAGCAGTACGGCGTCACGCTATGGGTGCCCGAGGTCGGTGGAGCCGTCGACCCGGGCAGTGACGCCCACGACCTCGTCACGGCCTTGTGCGGGGGTATGAGCAAGGGCCCACGTCGGGACTCAGCGGACGACTACTTCACCTTGCGGGTCGACCGCACCACGATGTCGTCGTACTCCCCGTGCTTGCTAAGCCAGTCGCTCAGGAATGGGCAGATCGGCACCACCGTCCGGCCCTTGGCCCGGGCGTCGTCCATCACGGCACGGGCCAGGGTCGATGCGACCCCTTTGCCCTCGAACTCGGGGGCGACCTTGGTGTGGGTGTAGGCGATGACGTTGCCGGTCAGCTGGTAGGTGACCACGCCGGCCGTCGTGCCTGTCTCGTCGCGCGCCTCGAATCGCTCCCGCTCGGGCACGTCTGTCACGGTCAACTGCATTACACCATCCAATACGGTTGTGGGGAGGTCGACCACTGGATGTGGCGGCGGCAACAGGCCGGCTCCGGCCCCAAGACGGCAGGCTGCGCAACCGTCAGGCGGGCGTCATCGGCAGCAACACGATCATCCGGGTGTCGCCGCGCTCGGACTGCACCCGGATGTCCCGTGGTGCTTGTTGACAAGATCCGGTAGGAGATGTCCAGCCCGAGGCCGGTCCCCTCGCCGACCGGTTTGGTGGTGAAGAACGGCTCGAAGATCCGCGACCGTATCGCCGACGGGATGCCCTCCCCGGTGTCGCGGATCTCCACGATCAGCCGGTCCTCCCTGTGACCGGTGCGCACCGTGAGCGTACCGGTCCCGCCCATCGCGGCGAGCGCGTTGTCGATCGGGTTGTGCGCGGGCCGGTAAGCCGACCGGTTCCGCGGACGAGACGCACACCATTCGTCGCCAGCCGTTCGGCCGCCAACTTGTCGTTCCAGTCGTGGGTCGCCCTGTCGCGTATGCGTCCGGCGACCCGGCTCCAGTCCGCAGCCACCTCGACATTCCCGGCGAGGACGGCTGCTCGGCGGGCCTCCGCCAGCAGGTTCCCGGCCCGGATCATCATCTTGCTGGGTACGCACCCCCAGTACGGGCACTCGCCGCCGACGAGTTCCGCTTCGACGCCCACCACGTCGAGTCCGACTTCGGCCAACGTACCCGCAACGTACTCGCCACCCGGCTCGAAGCCGACAACGATGACGTCCGCCTGCTCGCTCATCCTGACTCCTCTAACCGTCCCTGCAACTGTTAGCTGTCGCCCGGCATCTCCGGGCCCAGGCCGCCGTCTCGCCGCATGTGTCGCCTTTAGCCGATGCCCAGACCTCAGGCGCCCCGGCAACGTCGCGGCGCAAGGCCTTGGGGGGGATCAGAGCCGTCCGGCCTTGTGCAGGACGATGGCGAGCGGGGCGTGCGCGTGGTGCAGCACCGCGTGGCTGACCGAGCCGAGTAGCAGCCCGTCGAGGGCACCGCGTCCCGGTAGGCGGCCTCCTCGAACGCGAACCCGATCGCCTCGGTGGACAGTTCCGAGCCGTCCACGCCCACCACCACCAGGCCGTCGGCGCACGACTCACCCCGTACCACCAGCACCGGGCTCTGCGCTTAGGCTGAGACCTGCACAGTGCCCGAGCCGATCAGCAGTCCGGCGAAGCCGCCCAGACCACGGTGCCCGAGCACCACCAGCGCGGCCTCCCGAGACTCGGCCAGCATCACCGGGGTCGCCGCGCCGTCGACGACGGCGCCGGTGACCGGCACCTCCGGGGCGACCTTGCCGGCCTCGGCGACCGCGTCGGCGACGTACCGCTCGGCCTGATGGCGCAGGCCGGCGTCGGCCGGAGCGCCCGGCCCGGGGTGAGCGGGGCGCCGGTCAGCGCCCAGATGAAGGCGTGCACGACCCGCAGCGGACGCCGCCCGTGCGCCGCCTCCCGCGCCGCCACCCGCACCGCGTCCAACCCAGCGGCGGAACCGTCCACCCCCACCACGACGGAGGCACCGGTCTTGATCGTCATGACAACCTCCTTCGTTCATCGTCAGCAAAGAGTGGGATGCCGGCGACCTGACGGTCGTCGCCATCGCCTATGGCGCGTCTCCTGATGCGGACCGCCGGACGGGCGCCCCGGCCAGGGAGCGGGACGCCCGTCGGGTACGGGCCGGTCAGGGGCGAGCGCCCTCGCCGCCGGTGTGCGGCAGCCGTTCGGCCGGGATCACGCCGAGCCGCCCGGCCTGGTAGTCCTCGAACGCCTGGATCAGCTCGGCCCGGGTGTTCATCACGAACGGGCCGTAGTGCGCCACCGGCTCCCGGATCGGCTGCCCACCCATGATGTACAGCTCCAGGGCCGGGGTGTTCGAG
>NZ_JBIAIL010000047.1:0-44429 GCF_042871425.1 Micromonospora sp. NPDC005806
CGCCTCACCAACGTCCTTTACCGGCACCTCACCAGAGATCAACTCAAACTCGCCACCGGCACGGGTTGACACACAGAGGCGCTCTTGAGCCTCTCACCGCCGCGGTGACCGGCGGGGCGCACGCCAGATGAGAGCCACACCAGCCTGCGGTGGGCAGCCGCGATGAGAGCGACCCCACCGGTCACCTCGACCAAGCCTGGCCGGGCTGCGGTCGTACCACCAGTCAATAGGTAGCCGATGTGAGTGTGTGGGAGATTTCGATGAGGGACGACCGGTTTACTTCTTGCGTCCCCAGGCAATGGCTGTCGCAAAGGCGAAGTCGTAGAAGGTTGGATCCGCGAGCAGGCGCAGTGTCTCGTCAACTGACGCAAGCGTGCTTGGGTGGTTCGCAGCGATGCGTGGCCGCAATTGCGTCAGGGTGTGCGACCAGCATGCCGATGAGGCGTTCTGGGCACCGGTAACCGGCACGTGCATCGCAGCGCCAAGGTCGATCAGCCCTCGTTCCTGTAGTGGCCGTGGAAACCTTCTTGGCCACACGGCGTCGGTGCCTATGGTTTCCGCCAGGACGCGTTCGACCGCGAGCATGGCATCTCGGAAGGCCGGCTCGGTGCCGGACTGGAGGGGAAAGCTGGCGATGGACTCGACGACGAGCACCCCACCGGACTTCAACGATCGGCAGAGCTTGTCCAGGATGGCATCGCGTTCCGGAAGGTGTTCCAGCACGAACCGCGCGTGGATAAGATCGAAGTGCTCCTCGGGAAGCGGATCCCGCACGACATCGTGTCTCAGGACCTGCAGGTTAGATCTGGCGATGGCTTCGAGCCACCGGGTATCGATGTCCGTGGCAACAACCAAACCGTCCGGGACCTCGTCGGCGAGCCAGGATGCGACGGAGCCGACACCCGCGCCGACCTCGAGGCATACCCATTCGCGGCGCACGCCGACCTCCCTGAGAATGCGTCGGGTGGTCTCGTCGGCAACGGCTGCCATCGCGACAAGTCGATCGCGCTCTGACTCCCAACCAGGACTGAGGACAGAGTCTCCGTAGCGCTCCTGTTCGGTCATGCGCGAGATTCCATCACGCCGAATCGGCGTGCCATGCCCCTGGGCACTCTTCTGCCGCCGACAGCGCGTACGAGCCGACCGGATCTGTCGATGAGCGGACGTTCTGGCGGGGTGACAACTATTGAACCCACCGGTCGCGGACCGTGGTTCACTCTCAGTCGTGAACACCCCCGATCTCGCCGCTCTGGTGCCCGGTCAGATGGCTCGGCATCCAAGCTTCGAGTGGACCATCCTGTCGGGCTGGGTCCCGGAGGAGGACCTGGTGGTCGAGTTGCACCCTCGCGGCTGGCCGGAGCGGGTGGCCACAGTCCAAGTCAACTCCGGGGCGGAGGTCTTCAGCTTCACCTTCGCTGGGCACTTGAGCCACGGGTTCGCCTACGAGGATCAGGACCGGTCCGAGACCCTTCAGGAGCGAATCGACCTTGCCGCTGAGGCCGCAAGCGGGCCCACGCGAGTCATCCGTGACTGCCGTGGCGGCATCACTGTCAGAAGCACATTGGTGGTAGATCCCGACGGGCCGCACCCACGCCCGGACGTCGCCAGCTACCCCTTACGGCACCTTAAGTCGCTTTTCAGAGCGGGCCGCGGTACACGAGAGGTTGACGACTTCCCCGCTGCACGCTGCAGCTAGCAACCACGACTGCTTTGCGCCAATGCTCGCTCACGCCGCCGATCGGGTGCGCGCGGTCGCCAGGACCGCTTGATCAGGTGCGCGCTCATGCCGCGATGCGCGCGGCGACTCGACCGCCAGGCCAGTCACCCTCCGTAATCGGATCTCGACCCGACTTGGACAGCGGTAGTCGTCGAATCCTACGGCCGGATCAACGGCACGGGAACTGGACCTCCGGAATCAATCGCTGAACGTCGTTATGGACCTGCCCACGTTCGGCCGTACCCGGTTGGGCACGTTGCCCCGTACGCCGACAACCTGCCCCGAACGGGCTCATTCGGCGGTTACGGCGCAGGTGAGCTCCACCTCGACCGGCGCGCCGGACGGCAGACTCGACACCCCGACGGCCGAACGCGCGACGGCGCCGCGCTCACCCAGCCAGTCCCGCAGCACCTCGGAGGCCCCGTCAGCAACGGCGGAGTGCTGGGTGAAGTCGCCACGGCAGGCGACGTACACGGTCAACCGCAGGCACCGCCGCACCCGGTCCAGTCCCCCGACCGCGTCGGCCACCGCGGCGACGGCATTGCTGGCCGCGAGGCCGGCTGCGGCCCGTGCCTCGGCCACGGTCAGATCCGCGCCCACCAGGCCACGCACGGCGAGCCGGCCGTCCACCCGCGGGGTCATGCCCGCCGTGTAGGCGGTGCCGGCGTGCACCACCACCGGCACGTAGTGGCCCTGCGGGGCCGGGGGCGTCGGCAACGTCCCCCGGCCGGCTGGTTCAACCACCGAGCACCACCCCGTCCTGGCGGGGGTCGGCGCCACCGACGAGGCAGCCCAGCCGCTGCTCCACCGAGACCACCAGCGCACTGCCGCCCGCGTCCCACGGCCCGACCACCCGCACCGGGTGCCCGGCGGCGCGCAGCCCCGCGAGGGTCCGCTCGTCCAGCCGCGACTCGCAGATGAGCTCGTCGGGCGCCCCCACCACGTCCGCGTCGCTGCCCGGGAACACCGTGAACCGCGGCGCCGAGACCGCCTCCTGCGGGTCCAGGCCGTGGTCGATCAGGTGCGACAGCACCTGCATGTTCCACTGCACCTGCCCGTCGCCGCCGGGCGTGTTGCCGACGTGCCGCAGGCCTCCCCCGGCGTCGGTCACCAACCAGGCAAGGCAGGTGTGCAGCGGACGGCGCCGCGGTCGGATCTGGTTGGGGTGGTCCTCGATCAGGTAGGTGCCACGCCCCAGCCGGTTGTTGAGCATGATGCCGGTGCCCGGGATGGTGATCCGGGCGCCGAAGGTGAAGGCGAGCGAGTGGATGAAGCTGACCGCCCGTCCGTCGCCGTCGACCGCGACGGTCGTCGTGGTGTCCCCGTCCACCGTCAGTCCCGCCGTCGCGAGCGGACCCCGTCCGGCGGCCAGCGTCGCCCGCACGTCCGCCACCGCCGCGGGCTGCAGCAGCGCCCGCCAGGCGTCCGTGCCGGCACTGCACCGATCCCAACGGTCACGGAAGGCCTGCCGGGCCGCTCCGGCGAGCCAGCCGATCGCATCGACGCTCAGCGGCGGCAGCCCGGAGAGCATCCCATCGCAGACGGCCGCCTGCTGCAGCACCATCCAGCCCGGCGTGGGCAGCGGCGTCGTGTGCACGACCAGGTCGCCGTACCGCCCGGCGATCGCCTCGCCGGCGAGCGGAACGCCGGAGGCGGCGAACTCGTCGCCGCTGAACGGCGCGCCGGCCGCGGCCAGCGCGGCCACCGCCCGATCCGCCAGCTCGCCGCTGTAAAGAGCGCGGGGCTCGGCCGCCAGCCGCCGCAGCGAGTCGGCGAGCTCCGGCTGTGGGAGCCGTTCGCCGACCCGCGGCGCCCGATCGTTGCGCAGGAACGTCCGTCGGGCCCCCTCGTCGGCGCGCAGCTGCGCCTCGTGGTCCAGGATGTCCGCGCGGGTTTTGCGGGTGCAGGGCAGACCGCGTTCGGCCGCAGCGATCGCCGGCGCCCACAACTCGGGGAGGCTGAACGTCGCGCCACGGGCGTGCAGCGCGGCGATCGCGGCCACCGCACCCGGAGCCGCCACGGCGAGCGCCCCGGTGAGGGGAACCGCGGACAGGCCCTGCGCGCGGTAGAACTCCAGGTCGCCGCCGTCCGGCCCGTACCCGCTGCCGTTGATGGTCCACACCGAGCCGTCCGGCTCGCGGACCACGGCGAAGGCGTCGCCGCCGACGCCGCACTGGCCCGGCAGCGCCAGCCAGGACATCGCGGCCATCGCCACGGTCGCGTCGATCGCGGTGCCGCCCGCGGCGAGCACCCGGTGACCGGCGGCGCTGACCGCCGGGTGGCTCGAGACCGCCATGTGTTCGCCGGCGAGGACCGCATTCCGAGTCGGTGCCGGCCAGTCCCTGCTCATGCCCGTCACCTCACCGGTTTGCGTCGGCGCGGGCCGCCGGTCGCGATGTCCTCCGGCGTCACACCCACGTAGATCTGCCCATCCTCTTCCCGCACGGGGAAGGTTTTGATCGGTTCGGTGGCGGGCGGACAGACCGGCTCGCCCGTCTCGAGATCGAAGACGCTGCCGTGGCAGGAGCAGCCGATGCCGTCGTCGACCAGCTTGCCGGACGACAGCAGGCAGTCCAGGTGCGTGCAGTAGTTCGACGTCGCGTACGCCTTGCCCGCGAAGCGGGCGACGCACAGCTCCAGGCTGTCGGCGTAGAAGCGCCGGACGTACCCGTCGGGCACCTGGCCTGAGCGTGCGACGCAGACGAACTTGGTGCCCGGCTCCGCTCCTGCCTGGGGGGCGCCGGTGGCCTCTGGTGCGCTCATGAGCTCACGTACACGGTCTTGTCGACGGTGTAGAAGTGCATCATCGTCTCCCCTGCCTGTTCCTTGAACGTCTGGGTGCTGGAGTTCTTCAGCCCGCCGAAGGGGGCGTTCATCGCCATGCCGGTGGTGGGCTGGTTGATCTTGACCACGCCGCTGTCGACCCGCCGCGCGAAGTCGAACGCGCGGCCCAGGTCGCGCGTGACGATCCCGGCCGACAAGCCGTACGCCGTGTCGTTGGCGACGCTGATCGCGTCGTCGAAGGAGTCCACGCGCAGCACACCCAGGACCGGTCCGAAGATCTCCTCCTGCGCCAGCGGCGACGACGGGTCGACGTCGGTGAAGACCGCCGGGCGGACGAAGTTGCCGTGTTCCAGGCCCGGGCCGAGCGGCTCGTCACCAGCGCGCAGGCGTGCCCCGGCGGCCGGCGCGAGGTTGAGGTAGTGCCGGGTCTTGTCCAGCTGGGCGTGGGTCGCGACGGGACCCATCTGCACGCCGTCGGCGAGCCCGTCGCCCACCCGGCGGGCGCGGGCGAGTGCGACCACCCGCTCGACGAGCGCGTCGTGCACCGCATCGTGGACGATCAGCCGGCTGGTGCCGGTGCACGCCTGGCCGCTGAGGCCGAACGCCCCGCGGGCCACGATGTCGGCCGCCCGGTCCAGGTCGGCGTCCTCCAGCACGATCACCGGGTTCTTGCCGCCCATCTCCAGTTGGCAGCGCTGGCTGGGCCCGACCGCCCGGTGGATGGCCGCCCCGACGTCGGAGGAGCCGGTGAAGGTCACCGCACCCACCCGCGGATCCGCTACCAGCGCCGAACCCGCCTCGCCGCCACCCTGCACGAGGGCGAGCGCACCGGCCGGAACCCCCGCCTCGAGCAGCACCTCCACCAGCCGCTGCCCCATCAGCGGGGTCACCTCGCTCGGCTTGAACACCACCCCGTTGCCCGCCGCCAAGGCCGGGCCGAGCTTGCGGGACGGGATGTTCAGCGGGAAGTTCCACGGGGTGATGGCCACGACGACCCCGACCGGCTCCCGGGAGGTGTAGACGAGGCTGCCGTCGCCCGTGGCGTAGGTGCGGCCCGCGATCCGCAGCGCCTCACCGGCGTAGAAGCGGAGGTTGGACGGGGTACGGCGGGTCTCGGTGAGCGCCTCGGCGAGCGTCTTGCCCTCCTCGCGGACCAGTTCCCGGGCCAGGTCGTCGGCGCGGGCGGCCAGGATGTCCGCGGCCCTGTGCAACACCGCCGCCCGCGCCTCCGGACCGCGCTCCGCCCATTCCCGATAGCCCGCCGCCACCGCGGTCACCGCGTCGTGGGCGTCCTTCGCGTCAGAATCCGGGAAAACCGCGACGACCTCACGCTCGTCAGCCGGGTTGCGCCGCTCGCGGGTACGCCCGCTGGCCGAGCCCGCCCACTCGCCGCCGATGAAGTTGCCCTTCACAGTTGCTCCTCCAACGCTGTCAGTTCGGCCAGGTCGACGTCCTCGTCGGCGAGGATGCGGGGATCGACGCTGACCTGTCCGGCGATCAGTTCCTTGGCTACCAGGACGTCCGCGCCGCGGTCGACGGCGAACGCCGCTCGGACCAGGCCTTCGCGCAGGTAGAACGCCGAGAAGTCACACTCCTCGACCGAGCCACGCACCACCAGGTCGTCCCAGACCGGCGCGTGGCCGGTGTACTGCAGGTTGTGGTCGTACTGGTCCGACCAGAACCAGTGCGGGTCCGCGTACACGGTGGTCCGGCCGATCATGTTGTTGGCGGCGGCGGTCGCCTGGCGGCTCGCGTTGTCGAAATGCTCGACCCGGATCCGCTCTCCGAACAGCGGATGCCAATGGTTGGCCACGTCGCCGGCGGCGTACACGTTCGGCACCGCGGTCCGGCAGTACTCGTCGACGGGGATGCCGTTGTCGACGGCGAGGCCGGACCGCTCGGCCACGGCGGTGTTCGGCGTGATGCCGATGCCCACCACGACCAGGTCGCCCTCGATGCGGCCGCCGCTGGTGGTGACGACGACACCGGACGGTGTCTCGACGACGGACTCGACGGACTCGCCCAGCCGCAGTGTGACGCCCTGCCGGCGGTGGATCGCCGCGCAGGTTGCCCCGATCTCGCGGCCCAGTACGCGCTGCAGCGGCACCTCCAGCGCTTCCACCATCGTGACGTCGGCGCCCCTGCCTCGGCTGGTGGCGGCGACCTCGGCACCGATGAAACCAGCGCCGATCACGATCACCCGTACGCCTGGACGCAGCTCCGCGCGGAGGCGGTCCGCGTCCGGCCGGGTGCGCAGGTAGTGGACACGCTCGCCTGCGACGCCCGGGAGGCGGCGGGGGCTCCCACCGGTGGCCAGCAGGACCGCGTCCGCTGCGGCCTC
Source organism: Micromonospora sp. NPDC005806 (assembly GCF_042871425.1). Taxonomy (NCBI): domain Bacteria; kingdom Bacillati; phylum Actinomycetota; class Actinomycetes; order Micromonosporales; family Micromonosporaceae; genus Micromonospora; species Micromonospora sp. NPDC005806. The sequence continues at coordinate 6,843 of NZ_JBIAIL010000047.1, forward strand.
CGTGCCGTCGGCCAACTCGACCAGCCCGCGCTCCGGCCGGATCCGCACGGCCGGCTGGCCGAGCCGCAGGTGCACGTCGTTCGCGGCGCACCATCGCTCCGACAGCAGGTCCAGGCCGCAGTCGTCGTCGCCGGCGAGGTACTCCTTCGACAACGGCGGCCGCTGGTACGGCGCCTCCGGTTCCGCACCGAGCAGCTCGATCCGGCCGTCGAAACCGCGTCGGCGCAGGGCACGGGCGGCGACGGCGGCAGCCTGACCGGCACCGATGGTGACTATGGTCCTGGTCATCGGTGGCTCACCCCGCAACCCTGGCCGGGTACGCCGCGGCCCCGGTCTCCGCGCGCCGGCTGCGCGGTAGCGGGTCGACGTAGATCTTGCCGTCTTCCACCCGGACGTCGTGCGTGGGCTGGCATTCGGTCTGATCCACCGCCTCGCCGGTGGCCGGGTCGAAGGACCACTGGTGGCCGGGGCAGATGATCCGCCCGTGCAAGAGCGTCCCCTTGCTCAGGGAGCGCTGCTTGTGCACGCAGGTGTCATGCAACGCGAACACCCGGCCGTTCACGAGGAAGAGCGCAATCGGCGTGCCGGCGACGATGACCTGCTTCTTCTTGCGACGCGTGAGCTCGGACAGCTCGGCGACGAGCACCCACTCGTCGGGGTTGGGCTCGCTCACGTGGACTCCCTCCAGGTCGGCAACGGTTGCGGAACTCGGCCGCATATGCCGCAGGGGTGGGCCAACAGTTGACCCACCCGTCCGGCGACTCCGATCAGGCGCTGACCAGGTCCGGCGCCACGTAGGTGTCGTAGAGCGCCTTGGTGTAGGAGAAGCGCATCTCCGCGCCCCAGCGGACGAACTGCAGCGATCGCTGCTGCAGTTCGGGAGTGTTGGCGTGGTCCAGGACGATCTGGTAGCCACGCTCGCCGTGTACCTCGTCGGAGGTGATGTGCAGCTCGAAGAACTCGATCTCGTCCTCGGTGAAGCCGTACGCCTCGCGCAGCGGGACGATCTGCTTCTTGTAGATGCTCGGCACCTGCGACTCCAGCCCCACGACCAGTGCCGCGGTCGCCACCGCGAAATGCTCCCGCATGGCCGTGGCGTAGCACCACGCCTGCAGGCCGCGGGTCACGGCGTTCATGTTGTTCGGGTCCTCGATCCGCTCCCGCGTCGTCCCGCACGCCTCGGCGAAGCGGATCAGCAGGTCCGTGTGGCGAATGTCGGCCAGTTCCTCCTCATACATGTTCTGCAGCAGGAAGTCCTTGGCGTCCGTGCAGCTGTCGGGGGTGTTGGCGTAGACGTAGGCCAGGTAGTCGGCGAACGGGCCCACGTAGTGGTAGTGGTTCTCCGCCCAGCGGGCGAAGTGGTGCCGCTGCAGCTTGCCATCGGCCCAAGCCTGGCTGAACGACGCGTTCTTGGCCTCCCTGCCCTTGATCGCGTCCTCGAGGGCAGCGCGGAAGTTGTCCCGGGAGAGCAACTCGGTCATCTTTGTCGCCTCTCTCTCTGATGCGTCGGGGCGGTCCCGGCAGCTCCGCGTAACGCCACGGAGTCTGTGGGGTGTCACCAACGCTAGGGAGCCGACGACCAGCGCCCCACGGTCAAGATGCACATCCTTCGCCGTAGTCTTCTGTGCAACCAGCCCACGGCTTCCAGTCGGCCGATTTGCCATCGTTGGCTAATGCCCACGACCAAGAGCGCGTACCCGCGCGGACTCCGGTGGACCCCGTCGCTGGGTTCGCAAAGCAGCGACCGGCGGCGTCGCTGGCGAGAAGCCATGGCCGTCGTGCTGGCGGTGAACAGCGGGGCCACCGACGCGATCGGGTTCCTGGCACTCGGCGGCGCCTTCACCAGCGTGATGACCGGAAACATGGTTCTGCTCGGAATCGCCGCTGCCGGGGCCGACGGCGCCCTGGCCGTACACACCGGCGCGGCGATCGGCAGTTTCGTCCTCGGCTGCTCGCTCGGCACGCGCATCGCCGGCACGCCGAGGCCCGACGACCCGGTCTGGCCACGGGCGGTGACCCGCGCGCTCGCCGTCGAGGGCGTGGTGCTCGCGGCGTACGCGGTGGGCTGGTGGTGGAGCGGCGCCCATCCGTCGGGACAGCTGCAGCTGTCGTTGCTCGTTCTCAACGCGGTGGCGCTCGGCATCCAGAGCAGCACCGTGCAGCGCTTCGGCGTGGCGGGACTGTCGACCACCTACCTCACCGGGACGCTCACCACCGTGATCGCGCGACTCACCTCCGGGCACCGACTGCGCGACGTTGCGCAGAGTGTTCTCACCCTGCTGGGGCTCGTCGCGGGCGCGGCGCTCGGCGGGTTGCTCGCGGTGCACGCGCCCGCGTGGGCACCTCTGGTGCAGCTGGGAAGCCTCGGCATCGTCCTGACCGCGGCCGTCGCGGCGATCCAGTCGGCACCCGACCCCGACCCCGATCATCGCTGACTGTCCGCCAGCGGAGCCACCGCACAGCGTGATCGCTGGGCCAAGGGGCCTCGCCTATGCGGCATCGGCTGCGATTTCGACGTACCGGCCAACCTGCAGCAGGTCCGACGCTCGGAAGTAGGCCGCCTGGTCGTCTCGCCAAAGGTCGGGCTGGATGCGTTCGTGGAGCGCTTCGACGGCGGCGATCAGGAGGCGCTGGTCCTGCGTCGTCAGTGCCCCGCCGGCCGCCACGCACGTGTCGAGCAGTAGCTGACCTGCGCCGCGATCGGATCGTCCGGTGTCAGCAGGGCGGGGAGGCGATCACGTTGCCAGAACGTCAGTGCGTGGACCGCAGCCCGTTGCGCAGCGCCGATACCCGCCGCTGGTAGGGCAAGCCCGGATCACGCACCTGACGGGCGTACGCGCTGAAACTCACGTCAGCGAGGTTAACCGGTCGCCGAGGCTCGTCATCGTCGGTAAGCCGTGACGGCCAGATAGATCCCCACCAACTGGCCGCGCATGGGGATTTCCAACTGGCCGCCAACAGACATTCATAGGCGACGGGTTCTTTTTCCGGCCGCTCGCCGATGCGCACCTCGGCTCTGAGAATCCGTTGCCAACTGGCCCGCCGGACACTGCGCGGTCGGCGGCAAACGAGCTTGACCGGGCCGGGAGCCAGCCGAGATGCGAGCGCGTCACTCAGCCGTTGGGGCGCGACTCGATCGCCTGCAGCGACCAGGTATTTCCGTCGGGATCGCGGAAGTAGACGAAGTTGCCCCACGGCTGCACCTCGACCTCGCTCGCATCGACGCCGGCGTCGAGCAGTTGCCTGCGCGCCGCCGCGGCGTCGGCGACCACGGCCTGGATCTCTTGCGTGCCGGGCGTCTTTTCGGTGATGCCGTCGCCGATCACGATGGAGCAAGCCGAGCCGGGTGGTGTCAGCTGAACGAACCGCAGGCCTTCGTGCACCCTGTGGTCGTGGTCGGCGTTGAATCCCACCCTCTGGTAGAACGCCTTGGCCCGGTCGACATCGGTCACCGGAACGGGAATGAGTTCGATCTTCCAGTCCATCGTCCCACCGTAGGACGCGGGTACGACAGTTCGCTGCCCTCCAGCTTCCGGCCGTCTGCCAGGAATCTCTTGGATCGGCAGGGCCAGCGTGGCCAGTAAACGCTCGGTAGGTCGCGCTTGAAAGCCATACCGGGCTCACCGCACCACTCGCGGCGGATGAGGACGGTGGTCAGGTCCGATTTCACGGTGCCTGGTGGGTAATGGGCCGACCTTGCTCCTTCCAGCTCTTCAACCCACCATCGAGATGCGCGACATCGGTATAGCCGAGACCCTGCAGGGCCCGGACCGCCAGTGCCGACCGACCGCCCGATGCGCAATAGAGGATTGTTCGGGCAGTCGGGTCGAATTCCGGGCGGTGGTAGGGGCTTGCTGGGTCGGCCCAGAACTCCAACATCCCTCGAGGCGCCGCAACCGCGCCAGGGAGAGCTCCGTCACGCTGCACCTCGTCAGGCTCGCGGATGTCGACGAGCGTCACGGAGCCGGACTCAAGCTCGCGCGCGACCTCGTCCACCGACAGGTTGCGGATCTGGCTCTTGGCCTGTGCCACCAGCTGCTGAACGGTAATCGCCATGGTCGTACCTATCTCTAGGGACTTCCTTACTTGATCGGAAGAAGGGCGACGAAACATCCATGCTCAGTACAGAACGACGGTTCGTAGGAACACGAAGGCTTTAGATCACTCAACGGCTGACCATGCCCCCGTCGGTCGCCGAGACAGCGCCCCCTTCGACCGCCGTACGCATGAGTCTTGGGACTACCTGCCGAAAACAGCATCGCGCTGGTCTCGGTACCTTGGCAATCGCGTAGGCGACAGACGGCGTCGTACCTAAGTCCACGGTTCCACGCCCGAGGGATCGTCCTACTGTCGGCGGGATGACCTGCGGGGGTCGTCAGCTACGAGGGTGTACCCTCATCGGTTCCGGTCGTCGTGCGACCGGTCGGCGGCATGACCGTGCAGGTGATCAAGCAGCGCCGTCACCCCTGCCCGTGCCATTGACGTCCGAAATATCGAAGCGATGATGAGCAAAAGCCACACGCCCACTCGTGCCGTCACTGGCGATGGTGACGTCGAGCAGGTCGCCGTCGAGCGCCGACAGCACTCTCGGGATCTGTTCCGGTCATCACACTCCGCCAAGCGTCAGGCATCTGGGCGCTCGGAGAAAAGTGACATATCATATGTCTTCGCCGTGGCCAGCAGGTCGACGGCGTCGGGCCATCGCCCCTGAACTGGCAGTCTGGCCGATCACGCCCATCCCTCCAGCCCGACCTGAAAGGGTTCATATGAGCGGCGACTTTGAGCTTCCGCAGTACGACGACGTCGAGGACGAGGGCATCCTCAGCAGCTCAGACACGCTTATCGACGGTGTGGCCGACCCGCTGGACGTTGGGATCGGCGCGGCCGATCGCTGGGCGGGCGCCAACCGCTTCGGGACGACGGAGGCGGAGCAGCACGCGGGCGAGCCGCTCGCTCAGCGGCTCGCCGAGGAGGAGCCCGACATCACGATCGACGATGATCCTGCCCCCTACGGTGACGAGGACGAACTAACCAGGCGCGGCTACGACCGTGACCTGCGCGCCGGGCGGCTCGTCGAGATCAACGACGGGCTCGGGGAGGACGTCGAGGCGGACTCCGTGGCCAGGGACGTCGGTATCGACGGGGGCGGCGCGAGCGCCGAGGAGGCTGCCGTGCACCTGATCAACGGGCCCTACGACCAGTCCGGGACGGAAATGTAGTCGCGTCCGCGGGAACTTGCCGCACCATTTTGCACACAGGGAAACAGGCCGTGTGGAGTATGTTGCGGACCTGTCATGGTTCGTGCGCCATTCCTGGCATTGCTCGTGGGACCCGACCGCCGGCCGTGGGTGATGACGTCCGCCCGGGCGCACCGCCGTTCCTGATCCTGCACGGCAACCTCGACACCGACGTCCCCATCCGCCAGTCCGAGACTCTCGCCCAGCAGCTGCGCGCGGCTGGCGTACCCACCACTTTCGTCGAAGTCCGCGGGACGGCCCACACCCTGAACACACCTGGTCAGGAGCCCACACCCGAGCAGATCACCGCCATGGTGGTCGACTTCTTCACCACGACCCTGCACTGATGCGGCACAACCTCGGCTCATCCTCATCCACATCTCGATTCGGAGGACCCGAAGCGGTGCGCAAAGCAGACTCAGAGGGCATCCGAATCGATCGGCGTCGTCGAAATTGCTCGATCCTGTCTACGGGGCTGCGCCGGCGCATCGCCTGTCGCATCATGATCCGATGGCCGTTGACATCACTCGCGACGCGGCGCAGGGGCAAGCCCTGCGTACGGCTGCCATCGGCGGCCTGGCATTCGACCTGCTCTATGTCGTCCACCGCCTGCTGCAAGGCTTCGGGTCCGATGCATCCACGGCGGCGGCCGTCGCCGCATACGACACCGATCACCGTGGGACTCTCTTGGGCAGCGAGGTCGCCGTCGGGCTCGCGCTCCTGGCCGTCGTTGTCTTCCTCGCTGCGCTGGTGCCGGTCATCTGGCGGTCCGGGCAGGAGACCATGGCCACGGCGGTGCTGATCTCCGGCACCGCGTTCATCGCGATGGGTTTCCTGTCCCTGGCCGCCGAGACCGCTCTAGTTGGCGTGGCCGACAGCAACCAAACCGGGGCGGTTCTTGCGTTGAACGAACTGCAGGGACGCACACCGGTCGTGTGGACCATCACCGCGCTCACCGCGACGTCCTCGCTGGCCATGCTGCGCACCCACCTGCTGCCAAAATGGCTGGGCATCGCGGGTATGGCCGCAGCCGCCGTGTTCCTGCTCGGATCCATCTTCAGCGTCCTCGGTCGCACGGCAGAGGGGAACTCGTCACTGGTCGGCGTCGGCCTGTTCATCCTGTGGATGCTTGCCCTCAGCGTCGCGTTGTGGCGAGCCGCGACACGGGTCTACGAAGCAAGGCCGGCCAAGTAGATCCGCTCGCCTGCTCACAGCCACCCCCGGCGGGTGGCGTACACGCCTGCCTGGAACCTGCTGCGTGCGTCCAGGCGCTCCATCAGCCTGGACACGGTGCGCCGGACGGTACGCAGCGACGGGCCAAGCTTTGCGTGCCGCGGACTCGTCGGTGTGCCCCTGCGTCAGCAGCCGGAGCAGTTCCCGGTCGGCGGCGGTGAGGCCGTCGTCGTCGGTGGTGGGCGAATCCTCCAGCGTGGTGCCACTGGACCAGACAAGTTCGAACAGCGCCTGGATGGCGGCGACCACACCCTGTCCCCGCAGCGCTGGATCTCCATCGGCACCAACGGCGGCGGCATCGCCGGTGCCCCCACCGCGGTACACGGGGTCTAGGGCACGATCGCGATCTACGCCAAGACCGGCTCGGACACCGAATCCGGGGTGTGTCAGCAGACCGCGGTCGGCTCGTTCGGGTCGTGGGTGCAGATCTGACCGCGCCGACCACAAGGCGGACGGGCCGCACGGCAATATCGCGCGGCCCGTCCCCGAGTCTGCGCCACCCCGTCCAGGCTCATCCACTCGACCGCCACGAGCTTCCTGCCGCCACCTCCGCGAGCTTGTCGAGCGCCGAATCCCCGCCGGGTCGAGCGCCGCCGGCGACCTGCGGCAGCGCCGCCGAAGGTCTTCCCGCCTCTCGGGTACGAGGATGAGCGCGGTTCCGGCGTCCGAGTTGCCGCCGAGGGTGACGGTCAGCAGCGAGTCGAATCTCGGCGCCTCGGCGCGCCGATCATGCACGGCGACCGGCTCGCGTTCGTTTTACCCCGAGGCTGCGAGCTCTGTGCGACCGGCACGTTGCATTGCTGGCGCGACCGCCGATCAACAGATAAGGCAGTCACCCACCGTCGCGGCACCACCACCTGCAGCCGGCCCACATGGAGCCGGGAAGGTGGCACCACATGCCCTCGCCAGCTGCTCGAAGCGGAGGCCCGATGAAGCGCAGCGAACCCCTCGTCGAGCTGATCGTCAACCGACGCGCCGCCGGCCGCGTACCCGATGACACCGCCAAGGTGGTCCTCGCCGCGCTGAGCGGCGACGCCGACTTGGATGCGGCGCTCGCTGGCGAGTCGACCGCACTGGAGCCGCAGCATCCAGCGGCGGACGAGCCTGACCCGCCGGCCCTGACAGAACGAGGTCAGCCCCCGGACAGGTGCCCACGAGGCACCGGAAAGAGGAATGCATGTCCCAGGAGAATCGCCTCCACGCTGTGCCCGACCAGCCCGCTGAACTGTCCCGCCGGGACGAGGGCTTCGTCGTCACCGCCCGCTGGCACACCGAGACCGGATCGCGCGGAATCAACGGTCCGGACGAGGTCGTCATCCGCATCACCGACGACGCGACGCCCGACGTCCGGGCCCGCGGCATCACGTCGGCGGTCGTGCACCGGACGGGCCGGCAGGTCGACGACATGGTGGCCGAGTTCCACGACATGCCGAGCGTCGGGGCGTACCAGGTGATGGTGCGCCGCTACATCGAGGGCCGGCTCGCCGAGTTGGCCCAGGTGCGGGGTGCGACCGCGGACGGCTTCGAGTCCGACCTCCTCGCGGTCTTCGACGACCTGGCCGGTCGCGGCCACGCCGACTCGCTCGGGGTGATCGCCACGGCGACGGGCAGGTCGCGGGCAGCCCTCGACCACCTGCTCTACGTGGCCCGCCAGCGGACGGGCCCGGCGTCGGACGCAGGCCGCCCCGGCAGCGACGGGACCGCGTGACGGCCGGGAAGCCGCGGCGCCGCGCCTGGTCAGACGTCTTCGGCCGCCGACTCTCGCCCTACCTGTTCGTCGGTGCCGATGGCGTCGAGCGGGGCCAGCGGCTGGGGGTTGTCGCCGGCTTGGCCCCGCCTACCTGCTCAACCGCCCTCGATCACGATGACGGCGGCTCGATGATGTCCCAGCGCACCAGGCTGGCACCCTCAGGCGGGTCGTTGGGCGTTACGATCCCTCGAACACCGCCGAGGACCTGCCAGGATGGCATGTCCCAACCGCAACTGAGCCCGTCCCGGCCATTGATCAACGGCGCCTGTCGCACCGACCAGGTCCGGGCGTCGGCGCTCCGGGCGATGCCGACCACCGTCCTGGTGTCGGTGCGACCGCAGGCTCCGCTGGCGCCAGAAAAGGCCTCGAAGACCATGTACCAGTAGCCATCCGGTTCGCGGGTCATGTCCGCCATACCGACGCCATAGTTGGCCCAGCCCGGGGTCGACGACAGGATGATCTTCGAACGGGCGCCGGTGTACTCGCCGGCCAGGGTGTCGAGCCGAACCACCGCGCGCGTCTGCTTCAACCGCCCGGTTGAGTCGTGCCCGTGAAACGTCAGGAGGAAGCCGGTCCCGTCCTTTTCGATATCGGGTGTCCCCACCTCGTCGTCCCACGCACCGACCGCTCCGGGTCCGACAAGAAGAGTGCTGTTCGACCAGTCAAGCCCGTTGGCGCTAGTGACGTATCGAATGGAGTGCAGACTTCGCCCCTGCCCCGGGCCGAGGTAGTTCGGGTTGTGGTCACGCTGCTCGAACACCATGACGAGGCGGGATCCATCGGCGATAACGTCCGGCGCGTAGACCCACGTGCTCTGGACGCTGTCATCGAAACTGCAACTCTGACCGTCCTGGACCGTCTGCAGGGCCGGCAACGGGCGCCCTCCGTTCACCGGGGTCCAGGTGCCACCGCCGTCGGCGGACGTCGCCAGCGCCACCCCCTGCGGAATGGGACAGGTGGTCCCAGCGGGGCTGACGAATGTCCGGTAGTACATGAGGTACTGCCCGTTCCAGATGACCGAGGTGCTTTCGGCGTGCGAGCCGATGGCGGCGGGGAACGCTGACGTGTTCGGCTGGCGCAGGGCGGCCGCGTTGTCGAACAGCGCACAGCCGGCTCCGCAATGGGCTGCCGTATCGTCGGACGCCGGTGCCCCGGGCCCGTTGTTCATCAAGACCCGGCTGAACGTCGTCGTGGTCGCAGCGGTGAAACCGATCGCCGCCGCGCAGAGGGCAGCGAGCAGCGACGCGGCAAGTCGCGTCTTGATCATGCCGTCTCCTTGCCGCTTCGGGGGTTTGGGGACGCTTTCGTCGGACGATCGCTGGCGGTGCAGCGCCGACCAGGACCCGCGGTTGCTTGTGCACGCGCCCACAGACAACTGGTCGCCCAGTATGGTCCGTGACCGTGGCAGAGTCTCTGGTTACGCTCGGTGATTGATTTCACTCACCGGCTGGGTTGCGGGCCGGTCTCATCGCTCCCGTGCTGGCATCGTGGCAGGTCCGACATGCCGATCGAGCCAGTCGCCGAGCGGCCGTGTCGTGTGGAGGAACTCCACGATCCGCCGCTTGGCCGCGGCCGTACCCAGCCAGCCGGCGACCGGCCACTCTTTCCAGGCAACCAAGCCCTTGTTTCGGAGCAGATCGGCCCGCGGGTGGTCGCGCGGATAGCCCCGCGGCGCGGTCTTGAGCGTCTCGCGGCCACCGACCTCGATCCGGTGGCGTTCAATCTCCGCAATGATCTTTTGCAGCTCTCCGCCGCTGGCCTCGCCGGCCACCGCCCGGCGGTACCGCTCCAGTTGGTCGGTGGCCATCATCCACATCCCGTTGCCGGCGGCGAGGCCGTCGGCGGAGAGCTGGACGTACCCGCGGTGCTCGAGCACCGCCCCGATCGCGGTTTTGTACGGTGATTTGTCGGCGCTGAACCGGACGTCTCGATGTGGCCGGAAAATCTTGCCCTCGCCGAACTCAGGCTCCAGCTCGGCGAGCAGCTCAGTCATCGGAGCGTGCACCTTGTCGTCGTAGATCGCCTTGTGCGCAGTCCAGTAGGTCCTTGAGTTGTCGGCCGCAAGTCCCTCGTAGAACTCCAGAGCCTCAGCCGGCCATCCCCGGAACACCATGACGCCGAGGGTATCGCGCGGACCCGTAGTCGGCGGGATGGTTCAGCACGGCCCTGACCGCAGCGGCGAGCGCGACGCACCCCCGCGACCGTGCTGACGCGAAGTCGTGCGTGCAGGTCGCCGTCCCAGCCCTCGACCGCGCCACCTTTCCTGGCTCGACGATCCAGAGCGGTTCGTGGAGACGATGGCCGCTTACGCACTGATTGCCCGGTGAAGTTGGCAGGATGGGGTCATGGCAAGCATCGCTGTGATCGGTCTGGGTGGGATGGGCAGCCGGATGGCGGGCCAGTTGCTCGATGCCGGCCATGACCTCGTTGTTTGGAACCGCACACCGCAGCGGACCAGCGATCTTGTGGCACGTGGCGCGGTCGCTGCCGACAGTCCGGCAGAGGCAGCCCGCCGCGCCAGCCTGGTCATCACGATGCTGTCCGACCCGGCCGCGCTCCAGCAGGTGGCCGAGGGCCCGCAGGGGATCGTCGCCGGTGCTACCGCGCCGACGACACTCCTTGAGATGTCCACGGTCGGGCCGGCCGCCGTACGACGATTGGCCGCGATGCTGCCGGATGGTGTCGGCCTGCTCGATGCGCCGGTGCTGGGCAGCATCTCGGAGGCCGAGTCGGGTTCGCTGCGGATATTCGTCGGCGGGCCGGAGCTGCTTGCCCAACGGTGGATGCCGGTGCTGGCCGCGCTTGGGTCGCCGATGCATGTCGGACCGCTCGGTGCCGGCGCGGCCGCCAAACTGGTCGCCAATTCGACCCTCTTCGGGGTGCTCGCTGTCCTCGGCGAGGCGCTCGCGCTCGCGGATGGGCTTGGTCTGCCGCGGAACACGGCGTTCGAGGTCCTGTCCGCGACTCCGGTCGGCTCGCAGGCGGATCGGCGACGGCCCGCGATCGAGTCCGGTCGATTTCCGCGCCGGTTCGCGCTGTCACTCGCCCGTAAGGACGTCGACCTGATCGTGTCTGCCGCCGAGTCGACAGGCGTCGACCTGCCGGTCGCGGCAGCCGCCGGGCAGTGGCTCACGGCAGCCCAGGAAGCCGGCCTCGGCGACCGGGACTACTCGGCCGTACTCGCGCACATCACCAACACGGCCCGATCAGCATGAGACATGGCCGTGCTGTCGACAGCGGCGACGCGTCCGGAGGCGGGCTTTGGCTGATCGGCTGGAAGTGGCGATCCTCATCGGTCTGCAGGCGTCGGGCAAGACGACGTTCCGCCGCCGCATGCTGACTGACAGTCATGTGGCGGTCAGCAAGGACGACTTTCCGAATGCCCGCCACCGTCAGCGTCGTCAGATGCGTATGGTCAACGAGGCCCTGGCTGGGCGACGGTGCGTCGTGGTGGACAACACCAATCCGTCACCTCGGGAGTGGCAACCGCTGATCGAGGCTGCCCGTGCCCACGGCGCCCTGACGGTCGGCTACTGGTTTCCGCCCGATCTGCCGGCGGTGCTCGTCCGCAACTCCGCGCGGGAGAACCGAGCCCGGGTGCCGGACGTTGGACTGTACGACACGCTCAAGCGGCTGCGCTGCCCTCGGCAGGACGACGGCTTCGACCGGTTGTACGAAGTCCGGTTCGATGGCAGCGGCGGGTTCCAGGTAGCGCCGATGGAAGGTTGACCGTGGTGCACGCGGAGGAGTTCGAGGCCCGGCAGCGGGCCCGGGAGTCCTTCCACTCGCTGCGGGTGCTCCCGGGCGCCTGGACCGTGATCAGGGTCGACGGGCGTGGCTTCTCCCGACTCACCGAGCAGCGTTTCGACAAGCCGTTCGACGCCCGGTTCTGCGACCTGATGGTGGTCACCGCCCAAACGCTGCTGACGGAGCTGGGTGCTCGCTACGCCTACACCGCGAGCGACGAAATATCGATCTTGCTCGACCCAGCCTCCGACCTGTTCGGGCGCGGCGTGGAGAAGCTCGTGTCGATCTCGGCAGGTATCGCCGCCGCGGCGTTCACCCAGGCGGCCGCCGAGGCGGCTCATTTCGACTCCCGCCTCTGGGTCGGAGTCGGTGTCGAGGATGTCGCCGACTACTTCTCGTGGCGGCAGTCCGACGCCACTCGCAGCGCGCTCAACGGCTGGTGCTACTGGGCCCTCCGCAAGACCGGCCAGTCGCCTCGGCAGGCCAGCCACACGATGCAAGGGGTCGGCACGGCGGACAAGACAACGCTGCTGCTCCGCCACGGCATCACCTTCGACGACCTTCCCAGCTGGCAGCGGCGTGGCGTCGGACTCTGGCGGGAAACCGCCGAACATCCAGGCTTCGATCCCGTACGCGGCACCCCCGTCGTCACCACCCGTCGCCGCACCAGGACCGAACGCGAACTACCGGAGAAGGACGCCTACCGGCAGCTCGTCACCGCCCTCGCCACCGGCCAGCGGTAGCGCTTGGAAATTTCTTTCATGTGGTTGCGGCCGATCGGAATCTATTGACTGGGCGGCCCGCGGGGACGAGGGTGGCCATGGCCACTGCGCCACCCCCCGAACGGAGGTTCCATGCCCCGATCACGAGCGCCCCTCGGCAGGCGGATTCTGCTCAGCACCGCACTGGTCGGCGCCGCGACGCTCGCGCCGGTCAGCGCCGCGCCAGCGGCGAGCCCGACAGCCGCCAACCGACAGCAGCAGTACGCGGCGGCGGCCGCCGAGTACGGCGTCCCGGAGTCCGTGCTGCTCGCCGTCTCGTACCTGGAGTCCCGCTGGGACACCAACGCCGGCACCCCCAGCACCAGCGCCGGCTACGGCCCGATGCACCTCACCGACGCGACGTACGTCAAGAGCCTGGGCGAGCCCGGCCACTACGGCCCGGCGGAGGACCCGCGTGGCGACGACTCCCGCGCCCCGGTCCACGCCGCCGAGCCGTCGGCCAGCCCGGCGGCGGAGGCGGCGCTGCAGACGCTGGACGCCGCCGCGGCGGTCACCGGCAGCCGGGCGGAGGCGCTGAGGTCCGACCCGGCGGCCAACATCCGCGGCGGCGCCGCGCTGCTGGCGTCGTACCAGAAGAAGATCGGCGCCCCGCTCGGTGCCGGCACCGACCCGGCCGCCTGGTACGGCGCGGTGGCGCGGTATTCCGGCTCCGACAGTACCGACTCCGCGGCGAGCTTCGCCGACGAGGTGTACGCGACGATCCGGACCGGCGCGGCCCGCACCACCGACGACGGGCAGCGGGTCACGCTCGCCCCGCGCGACGTGACGCCGCAGAAGTCCTGGCTCGACAAGCTGGGCCTGCGCAAGGCTGCCCGGGCCGGCGGCGTGGAATGCCCGCAGGAGCTGGCCTGCGAGTGGATCCCGGCGCCGTACGAGCAGTACGGCCCGGGCATGTTCGACTACGGCAACCACGACCTGTCCGACCGGCCGGCCCGGCAGAAGATCGAGTACATCGTCATCCACGACACCGAGGAGACGTACGCCAGGACACTGGAGCTGGTGCAGGATCCGACGTACGTGAGCTGGCACTACACGATGCGCTCGAGCGACGGCCACACCGCGCAGCACGTCCGGACGAAGGACGTCGCCTGGCAGGCCGGCAACTGGTACATCAACGCCAAGTCCATCGGCATCGAGCACGAAGGCTTCGCCCGCCAGGGCACCTGGTACACCGAGAGCTTGTACCGCAACTCGGCCAAGCTCGTGGGGTACCTGGCGAAGCGGTTCGACATCCCGCTGGACCGGCAGCACATCATCGGCCACGACAACGTGCCCGGCACCGTTCCGTCGACGGTGAAGGGCATGCACTGGGACCCGGGGCCGTACTGGGACTGGTCGCACTACTTCGACCTGCTCAAGGCGCCGTTCCAGAGCACCGGAACGGCACGGACCGGGCTGGTCACCATCGACCCCGACTTCGCCGGCAACCGGCCCGCGTTCTGGGGCTGCACGCTGGACGACAACGGCAGCCCGACCAGCGAGCCCTGCCCGCTGCGCGGCTCGTCGTCGGTGATCCTGCACAGCGCGCCCAGCCAGGACGCGCCGCTGGTCAAGGATGCCGGCCTGCACGCGGACGGATCACCCTCGACGATGGAGGTCTCCGACCACGGCGCCCGAGCGTCGGCGGGCCAGACGTACGCCATCGCGGACCGGCAGGGCGACTGGACGGCCATCTGGTACCTCGGCCAGAAGGCGTGGTTCTTCAACCCGGCCGCTGCCCCGGTGGCGAAGTGGGCGACCGGCTTCGTGGTGACACCCAAGTCGGGCCGGGCCACCATCCCGGTCTACGGGCGTGCCTACCCGGAGGCGGCGGCCTACCCGGACGGCGTGGAGTACCAGACGATCGCGCCGCTGCAGTACACGCTGTCGGCGGGGCAGCGGTACGCGGTCGGCCTGGTCGCGCCGAGCGAGTACTACAAGGCGTGGACCGTTGACGGATCCTCACCAGGTGACTGGACGGTGATCCGCGGCAGGACGACGTACGTCCAGATCCAGTTCGGCCACCGGATCATGTTCGTCAACAAGGACGACGTGGACATCCGCCCCTCGGCGGTCGGCGCGCCCCGCTGACCCGCTCGTTGCCAGGCGACAGGGCCTCCTCTCAGCGTCGAGAGGAGGCCCTTTCGCGCGGCCGGTCAACTGGTCGACATCAGGATGCGGAGCGGCCAACCCCATCGAGGAGCTGGAGGTCCTCCTCCGTCAGTCGAAGTGCGCCCGCCGCGACGTTGTCGACGAGGTGATCCGGGTTGCCCGTCCCGGGGATGGCCAGCACATGGGCGCCATTCTGCAGGATCCATGCCAGGCGTACCTGCGCCGGTGAGACGCCGTGTGCACGGGCCACGGCGTGGACCTCGTCGTGCTCGGCCCGGACGGCTCCCGCCATGCGTCCCTCCCCGGCGATGGAGAAGAAGGGCACGAACGCGATGCCGAGCTCCGCGCATGCCCGGAGCATCTCGTCGTCGCCGGGTGTGTCGATGCTGTAGCGGTTCTGGACGCATACCACCGGTGCGATCGCCCGCGCTTCGGCAAGGTGCTCCGGGCGGGCGCCGGAGATGCCGAGGTGGCGGACGAGTCCCGCGTCGCGCAGCTCGGCGAGGGCCCCGAAGTGCTCGCTGATGGAGTCCTGGCCCATGAGCCGCAGGTTGACCACGTCGAGGTGGTCGCGGCCGAGCTGTCGCAGGTTCTCCTCCACCTGGCCGCGCAGTTGGTCGGGCCGCGCCCAGGTGGTCCACTCGCCGGCGGCGTCGCGTGCCGGGCCGACCTTGGTGGCAATGACGAGATCGTCCGGGTACGGCGCCAGCGCCGAGTTGATCAGCTCGTTGGCCAGGCGCAGCCGGGAGAAGTAGAACGCCGCGGTGTCGATGTGGTTCACGCCGAGCTCGACGGCGCGACGCAGCACGCCGATCGCCTGGCCGCGGTCGCTGGGAGTGCCCTGGTGCAAGGCGGCGCTGCCGGTGAGGCGCATGGCGCCGAAACCGATCCTGTTGACCGTGAGATCACCGAGCAGCCACGTGCCGGCGTCTGCCGCAGAGACCGTATGCGACGTCATCTTTTCCATCAGCTCCATCCGATCGGCCATCGCCCTTCGACGGTTCAAGGGCGGCGGTGCTGGAGTATGCGCAGGTGACAGCCGTGGCGGGAAGGCGCGGAGCGGTGAAGAAATGTCACAGCGGGATCGGGAATGCCCAATAGGCACCCCGAGGTTGTCACTACCGACGCTTTCCGCCGCTGAGCGAAGAGACACCCCCTGATCCCGACTGGTGGTCAACGGCGTGCGCGCAGCTGGGCCACGATCGACGGATCCGTGATCCGGGCGTCGTCGGCGAGCAGAAACGCCTTGCTGAGGATCAGCGCGAGCCGGTCGTCCTCGAAGGGCAGGAAGACCGGCTCGCGTGGTCCGCGCCGGGACGGCACGATGCAGAGGTAGGTATTTCCGGGCTCCATCAGGATGTTCGCGCTGCCCAGGTGGATCTTGTAGGTGGACAGCTGTCCCCGCACGACAAGGTAGCGCTCGGTCAGCTCGCATCGATCGGCGAGCTTCGTCCGCGGGATGATCCGCTCCAGCGCGCTCCGCCGGGTCTGTGCCGTCGCCGTCAGCTCGGCGTGGCTCGCCTGGCGCCAATAATCGACGTAGCGGTCGTCCCCGCGGTCCATCCAGTGGGGATCGGCGGCGATCGAGGTCAGGGAGACGAACAGGTCCACGTCGCGCATCGC
The DNA here is from genome assembly GCF_042871425.1 of Micromonospora sp. NPDC005806. Classification (NCBI taxonomy): domain Bacteria; kingdom Bacillati; phylum Actinomycetota; class Actinomycetes; order Micromonosporales; family Micromonosporaceae; genus Micromonospora; species Micromonospora sp. NPDC005806. The sequence goes on from NZ_JBIAIL010000047.1 coordinate 23,306, forward strand.
CTCGCTGAAGACGATGGGCGGCACGTCCGCCAGCCGCGCTGTCCGCCAGGCGCCGCCGACCCGGCGGTCGAACCACACCCGGTCGGTGCTGGCGCACTCGACGCCCCCTGGTTGTTGGTCGCGGTAGTCATGCCGAAACCCGACCCGCCAGGCCCCGCCGGGCAGGACCCAGTACGCGTCGTCGGTGTCCCCGCCATCCCACGGACCGAGCCTCGAACACGTCCAGCGCCGGCCCTTCATCAGCGCGTACAGCTGCCGGTAGTGCACGATGTGCGCGGCGAACCGGTTGGAGTAGGTCTCGGTCTGCAGCTCGGCCGGCGTCAGCAGGTAGACCTCGCGGAACGCCTGCTTGAACGGTTGCCGCAGCTCGCGATCGGTGAGCTCATCGCGCCAGCCCCGGATCTCCTCGGCCGACGTGGTCAGCGGGTGCCACAGCCGGATTTCGGCGTCCGGCTCGGGCTCGGGCACGGCCGTCCCGCTCAGGTCCGCGAAGCCGTCGCCGGTGGGGAGCACCGCCCGCCATTCGCCGGACGCGTCCGGCACCTCCCAGATCAGGCGCCGCACCACGCTCCACCCGAGACCGTTCGCGGCCAACTCGTCCCGCCAGCGTCGGTAGGGCAGGGTGGTGCTGGCGGTGAAGCCAATTTCCAGCGACCGCGCCACCGTCGCGAGATGTCCCCGGGCCTGCTTCACCAGGTCCCGCAGTTCCTTCACGGTGTCGGCGTGGTCGCGCCGTACGGCTGCCGGGACGGTCGCCAGCGTCCTGCCGTCCGGCCGCCGCCAGGCCAGGTCGACGTCGTGGGACAGGGTGATGACCGCGTCGTACCCGCCGACGGTCACGGTGCGGACGCCCTCGGGCCCGAATCCGAGGTCGGGCAGTCGGAACGCCACGTCGGGCCGATCCCCCAGGGCCCGTTCGATTCGCCGCAGCTCGCGGTCGAGCTGTCTGTGTACGCCCTTGTGCCGGGCAGCGGCGCGCGCGGCACGCAGCGCGGCCAACGCCTCCGGCGTGGGAAAGTCCTCGACGGCGCGGGCCACCTCGTACAGCAGCGCCTGCGAGGGGGCCGTCTTCGCGGCGGTCGGCGCCACGGCGATGCCCAGCAGCAGCGGCGGCAGCAGCTCCGTCAGCCAGGGCTCGTCGCGCAGCAGGGCGACCCGCACCGCCCGGCCGAGCGCCCCCACCTCGTTCCTCTCGAACGCCGCGTCCGCCTGGTACGCGATCGCGCCGGACTGGATATCGGCGACCCGCCGGTGTGCCGCCCCGAGCGCCCGGTGCGCGAACGACGCGTACTCCGTCAGGTCGGCCAGTCGTTGCCACAGGTCCGGCAACGGCGGCGGCGAGTAGTACGAGCGCTCACCGCTCGCCTCGGCGAGCAGCGCCTGCGCGGTGCGGCCAAGCGCGGACACCACCGCGGCCTCGTCCCGGGCGATGGAATGCAACGACGACACGAACAGCTTCCTCTCGATGCTCGCGGTCAACCCGCCGCCGAGCCCGGCAAGGGCCATCAGCGCGTACGGATGATCAAGTCGGTAGCGGTCGCCGAGCACGGTGACCAGTTTCCTGGCCGATCGCGCCGCCTCCTCCGGCAACGGCCCCTCGCAGCGGAGCAGCGCGTTGACGGCCAGCACGGGATTCCCGTGGCACCACGGCTGCGCGAGCTCGTCCGCGAGCGCGGACAGCATGGCGGCACAGGACTCCGGGGTGAACGCCGGCTGTCGTTGCTGGCACGCCGCCGTGATGCCCAGCTTCACCCAGTGGGCGGGATCCACCGGCAGCAGGCGATAAGCGGCGGCCAACAGTACGCCGAGTTCCCGGTCGCTGAGCCGCGATGCGTCCACCACCCGGCCGGCGACCGGGTCGTCCGCCGCCGTTTCGGGGACGGTCACCACCCGCAGCAGGCTGGCGGCGTACGGCGACAGGGCCGCGTCGCGCAGCACGGCGGTCATCAACCACCGGCCAGGGGGACGAGCCTGAGGAACGTGACCTCGGTGCCCGTCCGAAGTTCGACCTGCGCATCGAGGTCCTCGACCTGCCGCTCGTCGACGAGCACGATGAAACCGTTGCGACCGAACGCCTGGACCGCGCGATCGTACTGGCGGTGCGGGTCGACCTGGCGATGCTCGTACCTCCGGGCGCCGTTGAGCCCACGCTCGGTCTCCGTCGGCTGCACCAGTCCCCGGAACTCGCCCGAACGCCGGGCGTTGTGCTCCGCAACCTCCTGGAACACACGGCGACGAATGACCTCGCGCAGCGGCAGCCGCTCCTCGAAGATCTCCAGGTGCCACGCGTCGGGCTCGCGACCGACGGTCGTTTCATCGACGATGCTTATCATCACCACGGCGGTCAGCCTGCCAGGCAGGGCCGACACTTCCCCGTCGCGCGGCCTGGCATCCCGTGCCCGCCCGGCCGGAGCGACCCATCCGCTGCGCAGATGCCGTCAGAGGCCGAACATTGGGCGGCAGGCTGCCATGCCGTCGACCCTTACTCCGGGCCGCTCCTGCTGAGTCCACCTCTGCCGGGTGAGCCGTAGGCGGTCGGACACGACGGCGTCGCCGCCGCGGGCGTCGACGGAGATGCCGTCGGCCTCGTAGCCGAGCTTGCGGGACACTCGTTGTGAGGCGTGGTTGTCCTGGAACACCTCGGTGAGCGCCGCACGCGCGTCGAGGTGGTCGAAGGCCAGCGTGAGCAGACCGACCCGAGCCTCGGTTCCGTAACCCTGGCCGTGGTGTTCGATCCCCAGCCACGAGGAGGTCGTGACCTCGCGGACAACCACAAAATCGCGTGCGCGAAGGGTGACCGCGCCGAGTGGGTCCCCGTCGTGAAAGACCGCGAGTCCGAGGCTCCACGCCGCCACACTCCACCCTGCCAGCTGGCCCCAGTGTCCCTGCAGGACGAACCGCGCCCGATCCTCGGGACTGCCGTCGGTCCACGGGGTCAGGAACGGACGCTCGTCTGCCCGGTGCACGCCGTCGGCTGCCAGCTGAGCGAGTGCCGCGAGTTCCTCCTCGTGGGGCAGGCGGAGTTCGAGTCGTGGTGTGACGATGGTCAGGCCGTATTGGGGCCACAGGTCAGCAAGCACGAGCCCGATCATGACGACTGGGCCGGCGCCACGCTACCGAGTTGCCGAGATGTGCGCTGTCATCGGCAGAGTCTTGCGCACTAACTCTATCTAGGTAGATATTAGCCTCATGGCACGTGCGAGACGCCCCTCCCCGCAGACCGCGGCCGTGCTCACCGCCCTCGCCGAGAAGGGCCCGGGCTGGAGCCACGGCTACGACCTGTGCCGCGCCCTCGACCTGAAGGCAGGCACGGTTTACCCGATCCTCATCCGCCTCACCGAGCGCGGGCAGGTGGAGACCTCCTGGGAGGCCGACCCGCCGCGCGGGCGGCCGGCCCGGCATCTGTACCGGCTCACCACCGCGGGCGCCGAGCTCGCGCGCACCGTTGCCGCGTCGGCGCGTGCCGGCGAAGCCGCACCCGCCCCACGCGCGGCCCGGCTCGCGCCCACGACCATCTGACCGCGACCGCTCGACCCCGGCCGCCCTGCCGTTCGGAGGCCCTCGATGCCGGAATTCCTCCTCCTGGTGGTGCTCGCACCGGCGCCCCTGCTCGCGATCGTGGTGCTCGCGGTCCGACTGCCGGACGCCCAAAACGGTTCGGGCACGCTCGCCGCCCGCACCCGCGCCGCGTGGCGGCACGGCACCAGACGCCCCGTGTGGCCGGGACTGATCGCTGTCGCGGTCGGAGCCGCGCTGCTCACCGTCGGCCTGGAGCGCGCGTACCTCGCCACCGTCACGAACGGCCCGCGCTGGGGCTTCGACATGGTGCTGCTCACCGTCGTGCTCGGACTGCTCGCGGTGGTCGGGTGCGCCGTGCTCGCCGGCCTGGCCGCGGCCGCCGTCTCCCGGGCCCGCGGATTCGGGGCCGGAACTGTCGCCGGGCTGCTGGCCCTCGTCGCCGTCGCCGCCGGCACCGTGTCCGCGCACCTGCCGCTGCGCGCCACCTACCTGGCGGAGCCCGAAAGGTTCCCCGTCGTCATGAACCTCGGCGACGGCGACCTGCTGGCACCATTCGAGGTCTTCCTCGCCGCGCTGATCTGGGCCCTGCCGTGGCCCGTCCTCGGAGCCACGCTCGGCGCCCGCACCGAGACCGCGGGCCGTCGGCACACGGTACGCGACGTCTGGCAGCTCCTGCTCGACCTGGCCACCACCGACCTGCCCGAGAACCGGTCCGCGTGGGGTGCCGCGCTGCGGGCCGAGCTCGCGGCGATCGAGCCGCCGGCCGAGCGCCGCAGGTTCGCCCTCGGCGGAGCGTGGGCCGTACTGCGGTCCGGGCCGCCGCGCGGCGCGTGGGTGCTGGCCGCTGGGGTGGCAGTCGCCGTGGCGGGTGGGTCGTTCGCCGCCTCGCGCTGGTCACTGGCGCACGATCAGGGCGGTGTGCTCAGCTTCTGGATGGCCGTCCCGAGCGTCCTGCTGCTCGCCGTCGCGCTCGCCACGGCCTGGCGCACCCGATCCTTCGGATCAGGGCTGCGTGCCGGAGCCCTGGCCGGGCTCGCCGCCCTTGTGGCGGTGCTCGCCGTCGGCATTCCCGAGGCCGCGGTCTGGGCGCACCAACAGGCCGGCTACCTGAGCACCGGCGACGCCGTGCCGCCGACGTGGCAATCGGCGGTCCGCGACGTGCTGCGTCCGGAGTTCCTCGTCGGCATGATCGTCTTTTGGACTACGGGTGCGGCCGGCGGCGCGGCACTCGGCGCGGCTCTCGGACGCCTGCACGGCGGCACCCCCGACGACCCCGCCACCACCGCGGCAAGCTGAGCTGGTCCGCCAGTCGTTGTCCCCGCAATGACCGCCCGCGGTCACCCGGTGCACCGGTCCGTCGCCGTCCTCGTCGAGTAGCAGCGGCACACGGTCATGTCCGTCATCGCGCCGACACGTCGACGGCCGCGGCGCCGACGATGGTCTTGTCCTCGTCCTTCTGAACGTAGCCGACCACCGAGGCGTGTCGCGGATCGAGCTGCGGCGGCATCTCGAGTTCGACCCGCCCACGCCCGAAATCCAGCTTCCCGGACGTGAAGGCGCGTACCACGCCGTCCTGCCGCAGCCTCCGCCCGGCGTTCTCTCCCCGGGGGACGTCGTTCTCCAGGCCGCGTTCCACGACTGCCACATTCAACACTGCCCGCTCCGGCAGCCGCTCGGCCTGGTAGTTCACCACCACCCGGCGCCTGCCGTCCGTGCCCTCGGCCACGTCCTCCACGGACAGCCCGAGCGGCGTCGCGGCTTCCTCGGTGAGGGCGGACGCGATCGCCGATGACGCCTGCCGGCGGTCGGAACCGACGAACTCGACAGTGCCGTTGACGATCATCTGCGGCGTGTACAACCCCCCGGAGCGGAAGGCCCGCGCGTATGCCTCCTGCCGGAGGGTGTGCGCCGCGTCGCCGTACGGGTCGACCCAGCCCAGGTGGTCCCAGTAGTCGACGTGGAAACCGAGCGCGTAGACGGGCTGCCCTCGCTCCCGCGCGTCGCGATCGATCTCGGACAGCAGCTCCTCGGCGGGAGGACAGCTGTTGCACCCCTGGGAGGTGAACATCTCCACGACAGCGAAGCCGCCGCCGGCCGGCGGCTGGGCCGTACCAGACCGGGTGCCCGGTGTGTCCGTCATGGCGCATCTCCTCGGTCGGTCCTGCTGGCGGCCCTGACCTTCCCGTTCCACCCGCGACCATGCCCCAGCTGCTCAGGGCCGGGCGGCACCCACCGCGTTTCTCCTGGTGGCAACGCCCCTGCTCGAGTGGAATGTCCGCAACTCACCCTGATGACGTAGATCGACGCAGACCCGCGTCGGTGTCAGTCGGTCCGGCGGGTGCGCGGCGTCAGGGTCGGGGCTTCTCCCTGGGCGTCGGTTTGGCCGTGCTCAACGCGGTGGCCGCGGTAGCGGTCCGATCGGAGCGAGTCACGAGTTCTCCCTCGGGGTGTCGAAGAGGCGCTTCAGCCGTGCGGTGTGCTGCGGCAGGCTGCGCAGCCGGGCAAGGAGCAAGGATTCCGCGAGTTCGTCCAGAGCCGCGTCGATGACGGCCAGGTCGTTCGGACGCAATGACGGGACCTTGCGGGCCAGCCTGCGCAGCTCCGCTTCGATGACGGCCCGGCTGTAGTTGCGCACTTGCGCGACCAGATTCGAGGTGGGGCCGTCTGGGCACGGGGCCGAGCGACGAGCAGCCAACGGCGGGTCAGTGGACATGGCTTCGACCCCTGGCCGTACCGGTCTCGTGGGCGGTGTGCGAGCCGTCGAAGGGCGTGGTGACACCGTCGTAGCAGAGCCGCAGCATCATCCCCTGATGGGCGTGAGGCAGGTTGTGGCAGTGGTTCATCCAGATCCCGGGATTCGTGGCCCTGAACGCGACCTCCCACACCTCGCCCGGACGGACATCGAACGTGTCCATCCACAACGGGCTGCCGGACCGCGGCGTGCTGTTCCTGGACAGGATCAGCACGGGGTGGCCGTGCAGATGCCAGGGGTGGGTTTCCAGGCTCCGGTTGACCACGGTGAACCGGACGAGATCGCCCTCGGCGACCAGCTGATCCGGGATCGACGGGTGGCCACGGCCGTTGACCGTCTGGGCGTACGCCGGCCGGCCGTCGAGCATGGCCACACCACGGTCCAGCACCATGGTGAAGTGCCGGTCGGAGCGGCTGCCGGCATCGAACGGCACGGCGGCCGGCGTTCCGTAGCGCAGCAGGTCGAGCTCGGGCCAGCCGGAAGTGTCCTCGACCACCGGGTCCGCACCGGCGGTGCCGTCGTGGTCCTCCGGGTGCAGCCGGAGGCCGCCGGTGTGATCGTTGTCGAGGACGAGCGCCACCGGAGTGTCTGGCATGACGAAGACCAGGTCGTACCGTCCACCCCCGGGCAGGCGCAGTCCGGCGTCGCTGACCTCGCCGGGTTTGTTGAGGTCCCGCCCGTCGACGGCCGTCACCCGGAACGACGTCCCGGCGAGCGCGAATCGGTGTGGATCCGAGTCGGTGTTGATCAGCCGCAACCGCACCCTGGTGCCGGGCGGCGCGGTGTGGTCGGCGCGCCCGTCCTGGTCGGCGATCACGACAACGCCGTCGAATGTGTGCACCGGCAGAGTCAGATCCAGTTGCCCTGTGGAAGCGTCGGCGTGGTCCACCTGCTGTCCGCGTGGCGTCACGACGAGGGTCCCGTACAGCCCCCGGCGCACCCCGCGGTGGGACGCCTGGTGGGTGTGGTACCAGTAGGTTCCCACCTGTTCGGCGCGGAACCGATAGACGAACTCTCCGCCGGGTGCCACCACGTCCTGGGTCACGCCCGGTGCGCCGTCCTCACCGCACGGCACGTCGTAGCCGTGCCAGTGCAGGGTCACTCCATCATCGATGTCGGTGTTGCGCAGCGTCACCTCGATCAGATCGCCCACGGTGGCGGTGATCGCCGGACCGGGGGCCTGGCCGTTGAAGGTCCAGGCCTGGATCTCGCGTCCGGACGGGAGCCGGACGGTGGCGGTCTGCGCGGTGAGTACGTACTGCCGCCTCGTGCCGCCCGGTGCCGGTGCGCCGGATCCCCGCAGGTCGGCCACTGACACGGCCGGTCCCGGGCTGGACGACCGCCCGGGACCACCTCCGGTGGCGGTGGATTCAGTCGGCGTGAACAGCAGGCCGACCCCGGTTGTGCCGGTACTAGCCATGACTGCTCCACCCGCCAGGCCCATGAACCGGCGGCGCGAGAACCCGGGCTGTCGGTGCGGTGCCTGTGTCGGCGCGATGTCGGCGTCGTCGGTGGTGTCGACCGGCGCCGCTACGACGCGCGCGGTCAGGAGTGCGCCCGCGCAGACGAAGGAGCAGGCGATCAATGCGGCGCTCCAGGTCAGGGGGTAACCGACCAGGAAGGTCACCACGAGCCCGGCGAGGGCTGCGTATCCGGCGGTGAGCAGCAAGACCACGCTGCTTGCCGGTATCCCGACTTTCGGCGTGCGCCTCGCCGCGAACAGCCGCGGGCCGGCGATCAGGGCGGCGGCCAACCCGGCGGCTCCCAGCATCGGCAGGCCCAACAGCACCTTCTCCTGCACGAACCACCAGCCCCGACCGGCCAGCACCGCCACCGTGGCCACCCGGGCAAGCGTCACGAGCACAGCCGCCGCAAGCAGGCCGAGCACGAGCCGGGCGCGCTGGGCGGCCGCGGTGGCGCCGGTCGCGGACCATGCGGCAACGCTGAGCAGCGCGACCACATGGTCCACGACGATCAACTGAGCCGTCGTCATGACGCCGGCTGGGCCGTTCCGGCTGCCGGTCCGGACACTCGCGCGTCGTCGCCCGCCCCGGCCCGCCGATGCGGAACCGCGGACCTCGACAGCACTCGCGCCTGCCGAGCGACAATCCCGGTCACGTGCAGGATGATCAGACCGTTGATCGCGTGTAGGCCGAAGATGAGTTGGCCGGCCGTCGTGCTGGTGTCGCCCGTGTCGTTGAACGCCCGGGCGAGCACCGCGATCACCACCTGGACAACGGTCAGCCCGGCGATCAGACTGGCCATCCCGATGAGCCGGCCGGGCATCCGGGCCAGCGCGGCGACGAGTGTCATCAGGACCGGCAAGAGGAAGATCACGTACCCCAACGCGCGATGCGGCCGGAAGGACTCGTCGTTGGGCGCGGTGCTGAACGCGCCGCTCGCGGCAAAGTAGAACTGCGCCACGATGACCAGCATGAGCAGGGCCGCAAGGCCGGCGAATAGTTTCCGCAACGTGTGCTCCTTAGGTTGGTTGGGTCACGACGGGTGATCCGGGCTTCGCCGGCCTCATCGGGACGGGACCGGTTCCGGGTCTGTGACGGGGCGCAGGAACGTGTCGGATGCTCCTTCGACGTGCAGCTGGGGCAAGCGCCGCTCCAGGACGCGAGGAAGCCACCAGTTGCTGCGCCCGAGCAGGTGCATGACCGCGGGCACGAGCAGCATCCGGATGACGGTCGCGTCCACCAGGATGGCCGCGACCATGCCCAGCCCGAAGACCTTGATGAAGACCTGGTCACTCGGGACGATCGACGCGAAGACCACGATCATGATGGCCGCAGCGGCGCTGATCACCCGTCCGGTGCTGGCCAGTCCGGTGACGATGGCCCGGCTGTTGTCCCGGGTACGCACCCACGACTCGCGCACCCGGCTGATCAGGAAGACCTCGTAGTCCATGGACAGGCCGAACAACAGCGCGAACATGATGACCGGGACGAACGCCGCCATCGGGGTGGCCGTGTCGATGCCGACCAGCCGACTGGCCCAGCCGCCCTCGAGGAAGAAGCCCACCACCCCGTACGCCGCCGCCACCGACAGCAGATTCATCACGGCAGCCGTGACCGCGATGACGACGCTACGGAAGGCCACCAGCAAGAGGAGCATCGACACGACGACGACGCCACCGATGAGCAGCGCGAGCCGGTTGGCGATCAGTGCGTTGACATCGATCGTCGCCGCGGTGGCGCCGCCGACGTGTACTTCGGTGCTGGTGCCCTTGGTCGCGGCCGGGATCACGTCGTCGCGCAGGGTCTGGACGAGGTCTTCGGTGGCGGCCTCCTGCGGTCCGGTGGTGGGCACGACGGTGATCAGCGCCGTGTCACCGGCGGGATTGAGCCGTGGCGGCGACACCGCGGCGACTCCCGCCGTGCGGCCGAGCTCGGCCTGTAGCCGCTGGAGGGCCACGTCGCCGTCGGCCGGCGACACCTCCGCCTCGACCAGCAGCGGCCCGTTCTCGCCGGGGCCGAACCCCTCGGCCAGCAGGTCGTACGCGTGCCGATTCGACGTGTCCTCGGGGTCGTTGCCCGCATCGGGGAGACCGAAGTGGACGCCGAGGAATGGCGCGGCCAGCACCAGCAGCAGAGCGACACCCGTCACGATGGCGAGCACGTTGTGCCGCTGCACCAGCCCGCTCCAGCGCGTCCAGCCGGCCGCCGGCACCAGGTGGCCGTCGGCGGAGAGCTGGGCGGCACGACGCCGTCCCAGCGGCACCCGGAGCCGGTCGATCCGCCGCCCCAGGTAACCCAGCAACGCGGGAAACAGGGTGAGGGCGGCGACCATCACCACCAGAGTCGCCAGCATGGTCACGACGGCGGTGCCGTTCATGATGGACAGGCCCACCACGAACAGCCCTGACATGCTCACCATGACCGTGCCACCGGCCACGAGGACCGCCCGGCCGGCGGTGTCGAGCGTCGCGACGGTCGCCGCTTCGGGGTCGAGTCCGACCGCCCGCCATTCGCGAAACCGGGTCACCAGCAGCAGCGCGTAGTCGATGCCCAGGGCGATGCCCAGCGTCATGCCGATGATGGGTGCGAAGTCGGGCACGTCCACCACGGCGGCCGCGATGCCGACCAGGCTGGCGCTTACCGCCAGCGCACCGATCGCCATGGCCAGTGGCAGCCCGGCCGCCACCAGCGACCCGAACATGATCAGCAGGATCACCGCGGCCGCCAGCAGCCCGATCAGCTCGGATCCCGACTGGGTCGCCTCGGCGACCTGCACGGCCCGTCCACCGAGCGCGATCTCCAGCCCGTCGCGCTCGGCCGCGTCGGCGGCGGCCAGCAGCCGTTCGGTGTCTTCGACCGGCATGTCGTTGGGGTTGGTGACATCGAGATAGACACGTGCGGCGAGCGTCCGGCCGTCCGGCGCGATGGTGCCTTTGGCGGAGTACGGATCCTCGACCGACGCGACGTGCGGCATGCGGCCCAGCTCACCGAGCAGCGCGCCGACGCCACGTCGTACCTCGGCGCTGGTGACGTCGTCCGCGCGCACCACCACCCGCACCGTTTCGCCGGACTGGGCCGGGAACCGCTCTGTCAACAGGCGCTGTGCCTGCTCGGAATCCGAGCCCGGCGCGGCGGAGGCGTTGACGGACTCGCCCCCGAAGGCCGCCGACAGCCCGAAGGCGATGACGAGGCCCACGGCCCAGGCGAGCAGCACTCTCCCCCGCCGGCGATAGGCCAGGCCCCCGAGTCTGCCCAGCGGTCCCGGCCGCGGTGTGTCCGGTGAGCGGTGGCGATTGTCGCTCGCGGCGGCCGTATCAGTCATTGGTTGGGTCACGGAAGCGATCGTCACGTCGCCGACCCGCGCGCGTCCTCGGGCAGCGGATGGCAGCTCCTACGCAGATTTACGTAAGCGGCCCGTACCTGATCGCGCCCGTCGTCGTAGCCGGTCACCCGCGCGCGGCCACTATCATCGCGGCATGAAACGCCGAGCGGTGCCGGTCCGCCTGCCTGTCCTGGCGCAGGACGTCCTGCTCGGGCTCTTCGTCGCCGTGATGCAGGTCCAGGGCACCGTCGCGAAACCCGCGGAGGTGGGATCGCGGCCGCTGACCGAGCTCGGACACCTGGGCTACGTCCTGCTGATCGTGAGTGGCCTGGTGCTGGCCGTCCGCCGCCGGTGGCCGGCGTTGGTGTTCAGCACGGCCGCTCTCGTCAGCCTGGTGTACTTCACCATCGGCTTCCCGGACGGGCCCGGATGGATCGGGCTCTTCGTCGCCCTCTACACGCTGACCGCCTACGGCGACGGGCGCAGGTCGCTGGTGATCGCCGGCGTGGGCATCGCCGTGCTGGCCACCGGCTGGCTCATCGCTGCGGCCGACATCGAGCCGGCGGCCGCCATCGGATGGGTGTTCTTCCGGATCGCGGCGTCGATCATGGCCGCTGCCCTGGGTGAGTCGGTCCGGTCTCGGCGGGTCATCGCGGCCGAAGCCCTGGAGCGTGCCCGACAGGCTGAACGGACCCGGGAGGAGGAAGCGCGTTCGCGGGTCGACGCCGAGCGGCTCCGGATCGCGCGTGAGGTCCACGACACCGTCGCTCACGCCATCGCGATCATCAACGTGCAGGCCGGCGTCACCGCGTACCTGCTCGACAAACGGCCGGAAGGGGCGCGCGAGGCGCTGGTGACCATCGAGCAGACGAGCGCCCAGGCGCTGCACGAGATGCGGGCAATCCTCGGGGTGCTTCGCGATTCGGACAACGGGCGAGTGCCGCACCCCGGCCTGGGCCAGATCAACGAGCTCACCGCGATGGCGCGCGAAGCCGGACTCGACATCAAGCTCGAGGTGAGTTCGTCGGCGGCGCCGTTGCCGAGCGCGGTGGACAACACCGCCTACCGGATCTTGCAAGAGTCGATCACCAACGTGATCCGCCACGTCGGCCCGACCCGGGTGACGGTCGCGCTCGAGTACGGCACCGAGATCTTGGAGGTCCGAGTGGCCGATGAGGGTGGCCGGGATGCCTCGGGTGATGTCGCCGCGGGTCCGGACGCGCCGGCCGTCACCGGCCGCGCGGCCGAGCCGGGCCGTGGGATCGTCGGAATGCGCGAACGCTGTGGGCTCCTGGGCGGAGAGCTGACCGCCGGGCCGCGGCCGCGCGGCGGGTTCGAGGTCACGGCGCGGCTGCCGCTGGTTCCGGCCGGAACGGTGCACCCATGAGCACGACGGCCACGTCGTCGTCCGGCAGTGCCCCCATCAAGGTGCTGCTCGCCGACGACCAGGTTCTGGTGCGCTCCGGGTTCAAGGGGCTGCTCGACGTCGAAGACGACATCACGGTGGTGGGCGAGGCCGCCAACGGCGCCGAGGCCGTGGAGCGGGCTCGGGCCACCCGGCCCGACGTCGTACTCATGGACATCCGCATGCCGGAGCTGGACGGGATCAAGGCCACCGGCCAGATCGCCAGGACGCGCGGTCTCGAGCAGGTCCGAGTCCTGATCCTGACCACGTACGACACCGAGGCGTACGTGTTCGAGGCGCTGGAGGCCGGCGCAAGCGGCTTCCTGCTCAAGGACGCCGGGCCGGCCGAGCTGTTGCATGCCATCCGGGTGGTCGCCGCTGGAGAGGCGTTGCTCGCGCCGCGGATCACCCGGCGCCTCATCGCCCAGTTCACCGCGGGACGGATCGCCACCCAGGCCGGGGAGGAACGGCTGGCGGTGCTGACGCAACGCGAGCGTGAGGTGCTGGCCCTGGTGGGACAGGGGCTGAGCAACGACGAGATCGGCACCGCGCTATTCCTCAGTCCGGCTACCGCCCGCACCCATGTCAGCCACGCGATGGCGAAGCTGGGTGCGCGTGACCGCGCGCAGCTGGTCGTGATCGCCTACCAGACCGGGTTGGTCAGCCCCCGGCCATGATCATGGGCGCTGGCGTGGCCGGCTCGATGCAGGGGTGGCCCGGTGGCGGTCGATTCGGCCCTCCGGTTGGCCGCCGTATCGTCTAGGGAGCCACCAATCGCCCGAGGAGCACCCATGGCCCCGCCCGTCGTCCACTCGCTGCCTCGGCAGATCCGCGAGTACATCGTCGAGGGGATCGTCAGCGGGCGCTGGAAGCCGGGCGAGCGGATCGTGGAGCGGCGGATCGCCGTGGAGCTGGAGGTCAGCCAGACGCCCATCCGGGAGGCGCTGCGCGAGTTGGAGGTGCTGCGGCTGATCGAGTCCGCGCCCAACAAGGGCGTCCGGGTACGAAATCTCTCCGCGGCCGATCTCGAGGAGATCTATCCCGTGCGGGCGGGCCTCGAGCAGATCGCCGCTTCGCTCGCCGCGCCGCGGCTGGGCGAGGACGTCTCCGTCCTGGAGCCGGCGGTCGCCGCGCTCTACGAGGCCGATAGCCGGAGTGACGCCGAGGCCCAGGTACGTCACACGGTCGCCTTCCATCGGGAGTTGGTGCGCGCATCCGGGAACAGTGTGCTGCTGCACACCTGGGAGTCGCTCGGTATCGAGGTGTGGACGACGCTCGCCATGCGGTGGCTGGGCACCCGCCAGCAGTCGTACGCGGAGGAGCACGAGGCCATCGTCGAGGCCTTTCGGCGACGCGATCCCCGCGTCGACGAGTTGGTCAAGGAGCATGTGCTCGGTTGTGCCCCCCAGGTCTGATTTCGCGACCTGGGATGCCTTCGTGGCCAGCGGAGACCTTGCTCACCGCCTTTTGATCGATCATCGATCAGACCTATAGTGGCGGTGGACCCCATCGGCCCCGAAGCGTCCCGGCCGGCAGGTCCCCTGTCTCACCGTCTCGACCTCCCGCCCCCGGACGAGAGGTCCGGAACCGTCGGAAGGCGGCCCACCATGACCGACATCGGGCGAAAGCAGTCAAGCGCACTCGATCAGATCCCGGACCGGGATCCCGAGGAGACCGCCGAGTGGGCCGCTTCTCTCGACGCCGTCACCGCGGCAGCCGGACCGCATCGCGCCTCGTACCTCCTGCGCCGCACCCTTGAACACGCCGAGGGCACCGGCCTCGTACTGCCGAAGCTGCTGGAGACCGAATACGTCAACACCATCCCGACCGCCGCCGAGCCGGACTTCCCCGGCGACGAGGAGATGGAACGGCGCATCACCGCCTGGAACCGCTGGAACGCCGCCGCGATGGTGACCCGCGGCAGCCGCTACGGCCTGGGCGGCCACATCGCCACCTTCGCCTCCGCCGCCTGGCTCTACGAGACCGGCTTCCAGCACTTCTTCCGCGGTAAGGAGGCCGACGGCTCCGGCGACCAGCTCTACATCCAGGGCCATGCCTCCCCCGGCATCTACGCCCGGGCCTTCCTGGACGGGCGGCTCACCGAGGGCCACCTCGACCGGTTCCGGCAGGAGGCGGGCGGCGATGGCCTCCCCTCCTACCCGCACCCGCGCCGGCTGCCGTGGCTCTGGGAGTTCCCCACCGTGTCGATGGGCCTGGGTCCGCTGTCGGCGATCTACCAGGCGCGGTTCAACCGCTATCTGCAGCACCGTGGCATCAAGGACACCTCCGCCTCGCGGGTGTGGGCGTTCCTCGGCGACGGCGAGATGGACGAGCCCGAGTCGACCGCCGCGCTCGCCCTCGCTGGTCGCGAAGGCCTGGACAACCTGACCTTCGTGATCAACTGCAACCTGCAGCGCCTCGATGGGCCGGTGCGCTCCAACTTCAAGATCGTCCAGGAGTTGGAGGCCCAGTTCCGCGCGGCGGGCTGGAACGTCGTCAAGTCGCTCTGGGGCTCGGCCTGGGACGACCTGTTCGCGCTCGACACCACAGGCGCGCTCGTACGCCGGCTGCGCGAAGTCCCCGACGGGCAGTTCCAGACATACGCGGCCCGGGATGTCGGCTACATCCGCGACCACTTCTTCGGCGCCGACCCGGCGCTCGTCGAGATGGCGAAGGTGCTGACCGACGCGAAGATCGCCGAGTGCTTCCACGCCTCGCGGGCGGGCCATGAACCTCGCAAGGTGTACGCCGCCTATCGGGCCGCGGTCGAACACCGGGGCGCGCCGACCGTGATCCTCGCCCAGACGGTCAAGGGTCACACGCTCGGCCCCGGCTTCGCCTCGCGCAACGCCAACCACCAGATGAAGAAGCTGACCGGCAACGAGTTCCGCGCGCTGCGCGACCTCCTCGAACTCCCGATCCCCGACAGCAAGCTCAACGATGAGTTGGTGCCGTATGTCCACCCCGGCACCGACTCGCCCGAGGTCCGTTACCTCCACGAGCGCCGGGCCGCGCTGGGCGGGCCCGCCCCTGCCCGCCGGGTCCACCCGGTGGTGCTGCCCGAGCCGCCCGCCAAGCCCTTCGAATCCCTGGCCAAGGGGTCCGGTAGTCAGGAAATCGCGACAACCATGGCCTTTGTCCGCCTGGTCAAGGATCTGATGCGGGATCAGGAGACCGGCAAGCGTTGGGTGCCGATCGTTCCCGATGAGGCGCGTACCTTCGGCATGGAGTCGCTCTTCCCCACCGCCGGGATCTACTCGCCGCACGGCCAGACCTACGACCCGGTCGACCGCGACACGCTCCTGTACTACAAGGAAGCCACGAACGGCCAGATCCTCCACGAGGGCATCACCGAGGCCGGTTCGATGGCCGACTTCACCGCCGCCGCCACGTCGTACGCCACCCACGGCGAGCCGATGATCCCCTTCTACATCTTCTACGCGATGTTCGGCTGGCAGCGGACGGCCGACCAGCTGTGGGCGCTCGCCGACCAACTCGGCCGCGGCTTCCTCGTCGGTGCCACCGCCGGCCGTACCACAATGACCGGCGAGGGCCTGCAGCACGCGGACGGCCATTCCCACCTGATCGCTGCCACCAATCCTGCGGCGATCGCCTACGACCCGGCCTTCGCATACGAGGTCGCCGTGATCGTCCGCGACGGTCTGCGCCGGATGTACGGGCCGAACGCGGAGAACGTCTTCTACTACCTCACGGTCTACAACGAGACGAAGGTCCAACCACCCATGCCGCCGGGCGCGGCCATCGAGGAGGGCATCCTCAAGGGCCTCTACCGGTTCCGGGAAGCCAATGCCCAGGAGTTGCCGGCGGATGCCCCGCGTCTGCAGCTGCTCGCCTCCGGCACCGCCATTCACTGGGCCCTGGAGGCCCAGCGGCTCCTCGCCAGCGACTGGAGCGTGGCGGCGGACGTGTGGTCCGCCACCTCCTGGAGCGAGCTGCGCCGCGACGCGCTGGACTGTGACGCTTTGCAGCTCAAGGGCGAGGACCGCATCCCCTACGTCACCCGGGTGCTGGACGGCGCCCCCGGCCCGGTGCTCGCCGTCAGCGACTGGATGCGGGCGGTCCCGGACCAGATCAGCCAGTGGGTGCCGCAGGACTGGCACTCGATCGGCACGGACGGCTTCGGCCTCTCCGACACCCGCGAGGCCGTCCGTCGCCACTTCGGGGTTGACCCGCAGTCGGTCGTGGTCGCGGCGCTCGCGGCCCTGGCCCGGCGCGGCGAGGTCAAACCCGAGACCGTTCAGGAGGCCCGCAAGCGCTACGGATTCGCCGACGACCACTAAGAGCGACCGTCAATAGGCGCGGATCGGTCCCGATCGGGCGACCAGGTCACCGTCGACGTCGACGCCCGGGAGCCCCGGTCGAGGACCTCCACCCGGCGATCGTCGCCGCCTGGACCGACAGCCAAGCGGGCGCCCTCGTATCGAGGGCGCCCGCTTCGCCGCGTGCACTAGGCCAGCGCCTTGACGGCCGAGCCCGCCGTGGCCCGCTCCCGCGCGACGCGGCGGCGCCGGGTCGGCATCCCGAGCGTCGGGTTCGCGACGCCCCAGGCGGCGCCCTTGCAGACCAGCTCCTTGTAGACGGCGGCGAGCCGTCCGGTCAGTGCCGCCCGGACGGTGCGGTCGTCGGCGGTGACGTACTGGATCACGCCTTCCTTGCGGCCCAGCGAGATGCACTGGTTGAAGTAGCGGATCGGCATGTTCGGGAGCTTCCCGCCGGTCAGGCGCGCGGCGATCGCGTCGGCGGCCTGCCACGCGGCCGGGGTGCCCGAGGCGCACGACATCCGCAGCGGCTTGTTGCCCGGTCCCATCGCGTAGGCCGCGTCGCCGACGGCGTACACATCGGGGTGCGAGACCGAGCGCATGGTCCCGTCGACCACGATCTGTCCGGCGCCGGTGACCTCCAGGGCGGTCGCTTCAGCGATCGGGTGGACCGCGAAGCCGGTGGTCCACACGGTGACCGCGGCCGGGATGGCCCTGCCGTCGGCGGTGGTGACGCGGTCGGCGTCGACGCCGGTGACGGCGGCGTGCTCGTGCACGGCGATGCCGAGCTTGTCGAAGACCTTCCGCAGGTGCCCGCGGCCCTTGGGCGAGAGCCAGTCGCCGAGGCCGCCGCGGGCGGCGAGGGCGACGTCGAGGTCCGGGCGGGCTTCGGCGATCTCGGTCGCGGCCTCCAGGCCGGTGAGGCCGCCGCCGACAACGGTCACGGTCTGCCCGGCCGCCAGGCGGGCCAGGCGCTCGCGCAGCCGGAGCGCCCCGGGGCGGCTGGCGATCTCATGGGCGTGCTCGGCGGTGCCGGGGACGCCTTGGGCGTTCCAGCCGCTACCGAGGGCGTACACGAGGGTGTCGTACTCCAGCTCCTCGGCGCCGTTCGCGTCGATGACGGCGACGGTCCTGCGGTCGACGTCGACGCCGGAGACCTTCGCGAGGTTCAGTTCGACGCCGGTGCCCGCGAACATCTCGCTGAAGGGCCGGGGCTTGAGCTCCTGGCCGACCGCCAGCTGGTGCATCCGGACCCGCTCCACGAAGTCGGGTTCGGCGTTGACGAGGGTGATGGCGACGTCCTCGCGGTGCAGCCGCTTGGCGAGGCGGCCGGCGGCGATGGCTCCGCTGTATCCGGCTCCGAGGACGATGATGCGGTGCTGCATTTCGGTGCTCCTGTCTGAGGCGGGCTCGCCACTTGAACCGGGCGGCCCGCCGTTTCCTGACAGGAGCGCGATGTGAAGCACCTCACACGAGGGTCAGAAGGCCTTGAACAGCGGTTCCCCGTGGTCGGAGGCCTTGAACCGCTCGGTCGCGCGCTCCAGCTTGTCGGGGTTGACCTGGTTGCGGAACGCGGCGATGCCCTCGGCGGTGACCTCCAGGCACATGACGCCGACGACCCGGCCGCCGACGACCGCCACGACGGCGGGGTCGCCGTTGGCGGTCCAGGCGTAGACCTCCGGCGTGCCGCCGACGATGGCGCGCTTGGCCTCGGCGGGTTTGAACAGGCCCCACAGGAACTTCGCGACCGCGAGGGCGCCCTCGAACGCCTTGGCGCGGGCCGGGACCTTCCCGCCGCCGTCGCCGATCGAGATCGCGTCCGCGGTGAGCAGCCGCACGAGCGGCTCGGTCTGGCCGCTGGTGGCGGCCGCGAGGAACTCCTCGACTATCCGCCGGGCGGCGGCCTCGTCGATCTCGGTGCGGGCCTTGCCGTCCGCGACGTGCTTCTTGGCGCGATGGAAGATCTGCTGGCTGGCGGCCTCGGTGATGTCGAGGATCTCGGCGATCTCCCGGTGCGGGTAGTCGAAGGCCTCCCGCAGCACGTACACCGCCCGCTCGTTGGGGGACAGGCGCTCCATGAGGGTGAGCACCGCGTACGAGACCGTTTCGCGCTGCTCGGCGGTGTCGGCCGGGCCAAGCATCGGGTCCCCGGCGAGCAGCGGCTCGGGAAGCCATGCGCCCACATAGGTCTCGCGCCGTGCCCGCGCGGAGGTGAGCTGGTTGAGGCACAGGTTGGTGAGCACCTTCGTGAGCCAGGCCTCCGGGACCTCGATGCGGTCGACGTCGGCGGCGTGCCAGCGCAGGAACGTCTCCTGCACGGCGTCCTCAGCCTCCCCGGCGGAGCCGAGGAGGCGGTAGGCGATGGCCTCCAGGCGGTGCCTGGAGGCCTCGAACCGGTCGACGTCGTTCGCGGTCAAGGGCATGGCCCCGATCCTAGGCGGGTGGGGTGGCAAACCGGCACGGACGTTTCCGATCATGGGAGATGCCCACCGACCATGTGGGCGACGAAGGAGGCGATCCGGCGGCTGCGCCGCATCCACCTCGACGGCGACGACCTCGTCGCCCGGCTGTACGGCAGCGGCGACTTCCGCGCCGCCGTCCATGCCTTCACCACCAAGCAGACGACGACGTGGACCGGACGGTGACCGCGATGCGAGGAAGCGAAGAAGTGCTGCTGCCGGCCCTGTCCGGGGCGTTCGGCGACGACCCCGAGGCGATCCGGGTCGGGGACCAGCAGGCGTCCCGGGAGGCGGTGCTCGCCGCCGCCACCGCCCTCGCCGGCCGCATCGCGGGCAGCGACGCGGTCGCGGTGTGGGCGACCGCCAGCATGGAAACCGTGGTGGCCGTCGTGGCCGGCCTGCTCGCCGGGGTCCCCGTCGTACCGGTGCCACCGGACTCCGGCCCCACCGAGCGGGACCACGTGCTGCGCGACTCCGCCGCCTCGCTGCTGCTCGTCTCCCCGACCAGTGCCGGCACCGCGCCGCTGGCCGACGTGCCGGTCCCCGTCATCGCGGTCGATCTGACTGCCCGCTCGTCGAGCAGCTGTCGGGAGCCCACGCCGGAGAGCACCGCACTGATCCTCTACACCTCGGGCACCACGGGCGCACCGAAGGGAGCGCTGATCCCGCGGCAGGCGATCGCCGCCGACCTGGACGCCCTCGCCGACGCCTGGTCGTGGACGACCGACGACCTGCTGGTGCACGGTCTCCCCCTGTTCCACGTGCACGGCCTCGTGCTCGGCGTGCTGGGCGCGCTCCGGGTCGGATCGCGGCTGGCCCACACCGGCCGACCCAAGCCGGACGCGTACGCCGCCGCCGGCGGCAGCCTGTACTTCGGCGTACCGACCGTGTGGTCACGGGTCTGCGCCGATCCGTCCGCCGCCCGAGCCCTGTCCTCGGCCCGGCTGCTGGTCTCCGGCAGCGCGCCGCTGCCGCTGCCCGTCTTCAAGCGGCTCGCCGAGCTCACCGGACAACCACCCGTCGAGCGGTACGGGATGACCGAAACGCTGATCACGGTCAGCAGTCGCGCCGACGGTGAGCGGCGGCCCGGGTTCGTCGGCACCCGACTCGCCGGGGTGGCGAGCAGACTGACGGATGGCACCGGATCATCGGACGCGCCTCGATCGACATGATCAAGAGCGGCGGGTACCGGATCGGCGCGGGCGAGGTGGAGAACGCGCTGCTCGCCCACCCCGCGGTACGGGAGGCCGCGGTGATCGGCGCGCCCCATCCCGACCTCGGGCAGCAGGTGGTCGCGTACGTGGTCGCCGACGCGGCCACCGAGGCGCAGCTCATCGAGTTCGTGGCCGCCCGGATCTCCGCGCACAAGCGGCCGCGGCAGATCCACCTCGTCGAGCAGCTCCCTCGCAACGCGATGGGCAAGGTGCAGAAGCAGCTGCTCGCCGGCGGGTGAAACTCAGCCGGCCACGGCCATCGAGATGTGCGCCCAGGTCTGGTGAAGCAGGACGCTGCACGACTCTGACCTCCGGAAACGAGCAGCCGCAGGTGGGCGCGGGTGCCGTTGGTCGCAGTTCAACGCCGTTCAGTGCACCCGACTGCTCCCCACGTACTCCCGATCCCCCGGCGCGGGACGCGGCGTCACCCGGCGCCTTGGCGCTTCGCTTCGGCACGGCTCGAAGGAACAGCACGAGGCTGACGTCTACTCAGCGTGACGGGTGCGCTGAGACACCGCGCGCACGGTCGGCGGCTGATGTGCGGATGCCAGGCTACGGGGCTGCTCCTGCGGCCGCGAGGGGTGGATTGGCACTCGAACTTGGTGACCTTCCACCCTAGTACGGCAGCCGCCGTTCGGGATCATGGTTGAAGTTCGAGGTTGAGCCGTCGGGTGTAGTGGGCTCGTCGAGCTCGGGCTTGGTGGCGCCGC
>NZ_JBIAIL010000048.1:0-43762 GCF_042871425.1 Micromonospora sp. NPDC005806
CGGCGCCACCAAGCCCGAGCTCGACGAGCCCACTACACCCGACGGCTCAACCTCGAACTTCAACCATGATCCCGAACGGCGGCTGCCGTACTAGCCCGATTTTCACCCGCTCAGGGTCGCGCCACCAGGCGCACGAACTACTAACCCCGCCCACTTCGGCATTGCGATGGAACGGGTGCTCGCGCTCGACCTGTGCGAGAGGTCGCCGTACCTTCAACTGATCGCCAGCCTGCCCGAGGGTGGGCAACGGCGGCTGCTCGCCACCGCCGGAGACGCGCCCTCCACCGATGCCCAAGGCGGGCCGTGGCGCAAGACTGCAGATCAAATCCCCGGGGCTCGACTGTTCACGGTGGGCAGTTTGCTCACCGTGCTCGACGCCGCACTGCATGCGCTTCGTCCCGCGTCGCCCGAGGCCGCCCGAGCAGCGATCCTGGCCGCACTGCGCCACCAGGAGACCTTCGCCGCGGTCGCGACCTGGGTACGCGCTGCTCGCCCTGCCTTCGCCGCCTTCTGGGCCAGCTACACCAGCGGCTTCCAGGACGCGCTGCGCAGCTACGGACCCGTCACCGCTTCTCTGGAACTGCTCGGCGGACTGCGTGTCGCTGACTTCCTAGCCGGCACCACCATCATCGAACTCAAGACGGGCCACCTCGACGACACCAACCACCTCCACGCCCTCATCGACCAGACGCTGACCTACGCACTGCTCGCACCGGTATCCGGCCACCCGATCGCCGCGGTCGTCATGTACCTCGCCCGTCACCACGCGATGGCCCGCTATCCCCTCGACCTGTTTCTCACCGGCCTCGCCGGAAAACCCATCGACATCGCCGAAGCCAGCGGCCACCTGGACGCTCTCATTCGAGCAGAAGAACC
The DNA here is from genome assembly GCF_042871425.1 of Micromonospora sp. NPDC005806. NCBI lineage: Bacteria > Bacillati > Actinomycetota > Actinomycetes > Micromonosporales > Micromonosporaceae > Micromonospora > Micromonospora sp. NPDC005806. The sequence goes on from NZ_JBIAIL010000048.1 coordinate 877, forward strand.
AGCACGGCGACCACATGTCCACTGAGTCGGTACGGGATCGATGTCGTGGTCGTCCGCTATACCGAGTAGCGGAAGCACAAGAAGTGCTCCCGCTACTCGGTAGGCGACGAAACGGCAGTGAGTTGGCTCAGCGTCAGCAGCGGCGCCAGTTGCCCAGGAGTCCCGTATGCAGCCGCCGACCGAACTGAGGCCGCAGGTCATGCCGCATGGCACAGAGGGCCGTATTCGTCGGGATGTCGTCGGCTAAGGTGTTAGCGCCAGCTCATGCCGAATGACGACCATGGATGTCCGGTCGACGTCGCCCCTCGGACACGACTCATTTCCCAATGAAAGTCCGCGACAGGCTGTGCCTGGACGCGGACTTTCTGTTGTTGCGGGGTGGTAGGTCAGCCGTAGTCCGGGTTGCCGGTAGACCTCAGCGCGGTCGGCGGGGTTGGCCTCCCCTAAGGCGACGGCGATGTCGCCGAGTTGCTGGCCGAGTTGGGTGATCTGTTCATGGCTCATCCTGGTGACGGACCTTGGCTTGGGCTCGTTCAACAATGCGAGGGCGCGGCGGCGTTCGGCCTCGACCTCGGCGATCCATCCAGTGACGATCTTGGGGTCGGCGCCGGCTTCGAGCGCCGCCCGGTGACGGCCGAGCTTGGTATCGCAGTCGGCGAGTTGCGCCCGGGCCAGCACGCTGGCTCTGTCTTCTGGCTGGGACTCGTCTTGGCTGTCTGCCATCGCGGCAATGGTGTCGCGGATTCGGTGCGGGGCGAAGCCGGAGGCGAGAACCGCGTCCAGCGGTGGCACGAGATCGCGTACGTAGATGTTGCGTGGGTGGTCGATCTTGTTGGCTAGGGGACGTCTCGTGACCCCGCCGTCTGTCCGTTGAGGACGATCACCGACGATGGGTGGGTGCGGGTGATCTCCGCAGCCCGGGCCGAGTAGATCTTCCCGTTCACCGGGGTCGGCTGATCGCGGCGCGGTATCTCCTGGTGGCGGAGTTCCGCCCTTGCGCGACTCCGCCAGCGCCAGCTATTCACCCGGCGGTAACGGCGGCGATAGAACGTTTCGCATGTCATTACCCTTGCAGCCCTCTGCGCCTGGCCGGGCGCGGCGCCGGTTGATCGCCGCAGCGACAGCGGCGGGACTGGTCGCTGGCGGACTCGCCGCGATCCAGCCGCCCGCGATCGCGGCGAGCCCCGGTACGGCCCCCACGGCCGCGACCAGGTCCACGCACACCATCACCCTGATCACCGGCGACGTCGTCACGGTGACCATCGCCGCCGACGGCGCGGAAACGGTCGATGTCGACCGGCCCGACAACGCCACCGGCGGCGTCCACTTGCAGGAGAGCGGCGATGACCTGTTCGTCCTGCCCGACGAGGCATTGCCCCTGCTGAGCAGCAACAAGCTGGACCGGCGGCTGTTCAACGTCACCGACCTCATCGAGATGGGGTACGACGACGCGAAGACCGCGAGCGTGCCGGTGATCAGCAGCTACGCGCCGGCGCAGACCCGCGGGGTGAAGGCGGTCGCGCCGCGGGGCGCGAAGCTGGTTCGCGACCTGCGGCGGGTCGGCGCCGCGGCGCTGGCGGTGGACAAGAAGCAGAGCCGCTCCTTCTGGACCTCTGTCGCGCCGGTCGCCGCCGGGTCCGCCCCGGCACTCGGCGATGGGATCGCGAAGCTCTGGCTGGACGGCCGGGCCACCGCCAGCCTGAAGGAGAGCGTGCCGCAGATCGGCGCTCCCGAGGCGTGGGCCGCGGGGTACGACGGCCACGGGGTGAAGGTCGCGGTGCTGGACACCGGCGTCGACGCCACCCACCCCGACCTCGTCAACCAGATCGACAACAAGGTCAGCTTCGTACCGGGCGAGGACACCGCCGACGTCAACGGGCACGGCACCCACGTCGCCTCGACGATCGTGGGCACCGGCGCGGCCTCCGGCGGCGCGTACAAGGGTGTCGCGCCCGGCGCGGATCTCATCGTCGGCAAGGTGCTCAACAACGGCGGTTCTGGCCTGGACTCCTGGGTGCTCGCCGGCATGCAGTGGGCGGCCGAGTCCGGGGCGGATGTCGTCAGCATGAGCCTGAGCGACCCGACGCTCTCCGACGGGACCGACCCGATGGCGGTCGCGGTCGACACGCTGTCCGCGCAGTACGGCACGCTGTTCGTCATCGCTTCCGGCAACGCCGGGCCGCAGAGCATCGGCACGCCCAGCGCCGCCGCCAGCGCCCTGACGGTCGGAGCGGTTGACAAGCAGGACCGCTTGGCGTCCTTCTCCAGCACCGGTCCGCTGGTGCGCAGCGGCGCGCTCAAGCCGGACATCACCGCCCCCGGGGTCAACATCACCGCCGCCCGCTCGCAGCACATGACCACCGGTACCGGCCTGTACCGGACCATCAGCGGCACCTCGATGGCCACTCCGCACGTGTCGGGCGCCGCGGCGATCCTGGCCCAGCGCCACCCGGACTGGTCCGGCGCGCAGCTCAAGGAAGCGCTGATGAGCAGCGCGAAGGGCCTGGCCGCGGGGTATTCGGCGTACCAGGTCGGCACCGGCCGGGTCGATGTCGCCGCCGCGGTACGCGCGAGCGTCCGGGCGACCGGCTCGGTCTACTTCGGCAACTTCGACTGGCCGCACGAGCCGACCGACGCTCCGGTGACCAAGCAGGTGACGTTCACCAACTCGGGCAGCACCGGCGTGACACTGAACCTCGCCATCGCCGGTTCGGGCCCGTTCTCGCTGGGCGCCTCCTCGGTGACGGTGCCGGCCGGCGGCAGCGTGGCCGTCCCGGTCACCGGCGACCCGACCAAGCCCGGCACCGGCCAGTTCACCGGCTACCTCGTCGGCACCGACGCCGCCACGGGCACCGCGGTCACGCGTACCTCGCTCGGTCTGCTCAAGGAGGACGAGCGCTACAACCTGAAGATCAAGCTCGTCGGCCGGGACGGCAAGCCCGCCACCTCGACCGTGGTGATCAAGAAGGCCGGCGACTTTGGCGACCCGTGGTTCTTCACCGTCACCGGTGAGGAGACGCTGCGGATGCCGCCGGGCACCTACACGGTGGAGTCGTCGCTGCCCGTTCCGGGGGAGCGGGCCGACTCGCTCGGTCTCGCCCTGTTGGCGGACCCGGAGACCGTGCTCAACGGGTCCGGAGCCGAGGTGGTGCTGGACGCTAGCAAGGCGCGCCTGCTGGACACCGTCACGCCGCTGCGGAGCCAGGACCGGCAGCGCAAGCTCGACTACACCGTCAAGTACGCCAACGGCGACAGATTCCGCGACGGGTTCCTGGTGCCGATCAAGTACGACGACCTCTACGTCACGCCGACCGACCAGCTCACCCAGGGGTCGTTCACGATGGTCACCCGGTGGCGCAAGGGCGAGCCGCTGTTGAGCGTGGACGTCCCTGGCCTGCCGCCGGTGGACGTCACGGTCCAGCCGGGCAGCACGCTCACCGCCGGCCGAGAGACCCTGCCCGCGGTCTACGCGGGCAACGGTGCGGCCGCCGACTACGCCACGCTCGACGTGAAGGGCAAGGCCGTGGTGGTGACCCGCAGCGCCGCGGTCAGCGCCCCGGATCGTACGGCCGCCGCGGTGGCCGCCGGAGCGAAGCTGCTGCTGGTCGTCAACGACGGCGTCGGTGTGCTCAACGAGTCGGTCGGCCGGTCGCCGATCCCGGTCGCCACCGTGCACCGCGACGCCGGAGCGCGACTGATCGGTCTGGCCAAGCGCGGCACACTGCAGCTGATCACCAAGCAGGTGCCGTACGCGAGCTACGTCTACGACCTGACTCGCACCTACTCGGGACAGGTGCCGGACAAGGCGCTCACCTACCACCCGACCGAGGAGGACCTGGCCCGGATCGACGCGCGCTACTACAACATCACGGACGCGAGGGAGGGCTCCGGCTTCCGGTACGACCTGACCTTCACCCCGTCGCTCGGCTTCCCGGAGCGGGAGTGGCACCCCGGCACCCGTACCGAGTGGGTCACCCCGGACCAGGTCTGGGCCGAGTCGCACGGGCAGGGCACCTGGACGGACGTGGCCAACCGCCATGCGTACGCCAAGGGCAGCACCACCCGGCTGGACTGGTTCGCCCCGGCGATCCGTCCGGCGTTCAACCGGGCGTTCGCGGTGCAGAACAGCCGCTGGCGTGACTTCATGACCATCAACGTCCAGACCTGGAGCCCATCGGCCGACGTGCTGGAGCACGGCGGCTACCTGGACTGGGGTTCGGTGCCGGTCAACATGAAGCTCTACCAGGGCGACCGGCTGCTGTACGAGAACAAGCGCTCGTCCGACCTGCAGTGGAAGTCGGTGCCGGCCGGGACGCTGCCCTACCACCTGGTGCTGGACGCGTCACGCCCGGCCGACCAGTGGCGGCTGTCGACCCGCACGCACACCGAGTGGGACTTTGTCTCCAGCTCCAACGATGCGGTCTTCCTCGAGCCGTTCGCGCTGCTGCAGATGGAGTACCGCCTCGACACCGACCTGCACGGCGACGTGAAGGCCGGCACCACCGAGCAGATCCGCCTCAAGCCGATTCCCCAGGCGGGCGGCGGCCCCAGCACGGGCAACGTCACCTCCGTGACCCTGGAGGTGTCGTACGACGACGGCGCCACCTGGCAGCCGGTGACCCTGAGCGAGGACGCCGACTGGTGGAACGGTGAGCTCAAGCTGGCGAAGCAGCCGGGCGGGTTCGTGTCGCTGCGGGCCACCGGCACGACCGACGCCGGCTTCAGCATCAAGCAGGAGATCATCCGGGCGTACGGCCTTCGGTGAGACCGTTCGAAGGGCCCTGGGACGGCGACGTCCCGGGGCCCGTCCCGTCTTGTCTCCCGCCAGCTGGGGCTGGGCCAGATCCATCACCGTGGCGCATACTCTCCCCGCGTCAACGGGTGGAGGGGAGGCGGCCGCCGATGCTGGGCGCGTTGGGCTTGGGCCCCGAGCACGAAGCGGTCTACACCGTGCTCGCGGGACGCGTCCAAGCCGACTCGGCCGAGCTGGTCGACGCCCTGCACCTCTCCGCGCCCGCGGTTGAGGCGGCACTGTCGTACCTGATGGCATCCGGTCTGGTGAAGTCCACTCCCGACGGCGGATTCGCCGCAGCGCCGCCCGCGGTCGCGCTCGGGGCGCTGATCAGCGAACAGCGGGCTGCTCTGCGCAGCGCCGAACTGGCGCTCGTCACACTCGCCGAGGAGCATCGCAAGGTGATGGCCGGCCGCAGCATCAGCGAGCTGATCGAGGTGGTCACGGGCGTCGAGGCGGTCCGGCACCGGTTCGCGCAGGTGCAGCACGCCGCCCGCACCGAGGTCCGTGGCTTCGTCACCACACCTGCCGTCGCCGTACCGATCGGTGCCAATTCGGCAGAGCCGCAGGTGGTGGCCCAGGGCGTGCGCTACCGGGTCGTGGTTGACCGGGCGGTGCTCGCCGAACCTGGCGCGGTCGCCGCGACCATCGAGTCGCTGCGGACGGGCGTCGAGGTGCGGGTGGTCGAGTCGCTACCGATCAAGCTCGTGCTGGCGGACAACGAGCTCGGCCTCGTGCCGTTGACCGTTGAGCCCGATGGCGAGCCCGGCGTTGTGCTGCTGCACCGCACCGGGCTGCTGGCCGCCATGGATGCGATGTTCGAACTCGTGTGGCGTTACGCCCACCCGATTGGAGTCTCGGCACTGGGCGGGCTGACCGATGATGCCGCCACCGGAGCGGACGAGGATGCCCCGACGACGCTGGACCGGAAGATCCTGGCGTTGCTGCTCGCCGGGCTCACCGATCAGGTCGTCGCCAACCAGCTCGGCATCTCATTGCGGACCGTTCAGCGTCGGTTACGCCACCTGATGGACCTGGCCGGTGTCAAGACCCGGATGGAGCTGGGCTGGTACGCCGCACGCCACAACTGGGCGTGACGGCTGACGGCACGCCCGGCGTCGACCAGGTTCGCGGGCATGCCCGACCGGCCCTCCTGTTCACTGCGCACTCCAGGTCGGCGGGCCGGGCCAGAGCCGCATGTCCGGCGACGGCGTCGCGAGTCAAGAGGCCTTGCTGCATCGACGCATGACTCTGGGTGCCGCCATGCTGGCACCCGGGTGGATCCCGAGAATTGAGGCCCGAATCCCACGGGCAAACCTGTGACCAGAGCTTCCTGCTTGGTGACCTCTTCGGCGCATCCAATGTGGTCACATCAATGCAGTTGTTTGACGGGCGTGCTGCCCAGGTCCCGTTTCGCCGGTGCGAGGACAGCTTTGACGTGCCGATAGCCCTCACCACGGCGGTATTTCCCAGTTCGTCTGGGAGGGTGCGTGTTGATGTTCAGCGGTCAACATCGCGGGGCGATCTGGGGGACCGTTGGGCGAAGCGGAGTCCATCCAACTGGTCTTCGGAATCCCGGGCGTCGCCTTCCGCGCGCACCTCGGTGCGCCGGTCGCCTCCTGGTCTGTGATTGGGTGGTCATCCGGCGCGGCGGTCAGCCGACGCTGACCCGGACGGGTTCGCCATCTGGGGCCTGGACGGTCAGAGTGGTCCGACCGTCGGCCACGGTCACCTCACCCCGGTCGGCGCGTACCGGTCGGTCGGTGGTGAAGACCGCGACATCCTCGGTCTGGGTCGGCCGGAGCAGCACGTCCGAGCCGTTCCGGGCCACCAGTTCGCAACTGCTCTCCACCAGTGTGGCCGGCCCGACGCGGATTCCGGCGGGCAGCATCAGTCCGGTGCGGGCGCCGATGCGCAGCCGTCGGCCGGACAATACCGGCTTGTCCCGGTGCCACAGGCCGAACTCGATCGCCGACGGCGCGACGTTGACCAGGTGAAGCAGCCGTTGGCCGGACCGGTCCACGGTCGAGGTGAGCAGCAGCCCGGGGTCGCCTGCATCGTGCCGGAGCCGGGGCCGCACCCCGAGCCGGTCCAGCACCGCTCGCCAAAAGTCCAGGTGGCACGGGTAGTCGGTGGCGATCACCACGGCCTGGCCGGCGCCCACGGTCACCTCGGTGCCGCACGGACGGCCGGAGCCGACCTCGGTGAGCAGCCGTTCACCGGGCCCGGCGAGCAGTTGGGCGTAGCCGACCCGGACCTCGGCGGGGCCGGCCGCCCAGTCGTGGCCCACCACCGACGGAAAGTAGTGTGGCCCGCCCTCCAGCCAGCCGTCCGGCCGCAGCCCGAGCGCGTCGGCCAGCAGGGTGCACGGCGTGCCGTCGTGGTCCTGGGTGGGCAGCGGTCCGTGCAGCAGCAGCCGGCCGCCGGCCCGCAGATGGTCGATCAGCCGCTGCTGGACGCCCGAACCGAGGGTGGGGGCGGTGGCCAGCACCAGCACCGGCGGTGTACCGCCCGGCAGGTGTGCCGCGCCGCCCGGGGCCTGCAGGTCCGCTGCGGGGAACGAGTAGCCGGCGAGCAGCAGTGCCCGCGCCAGCACGTCCCGCGCGCCCATGCCGCGGAACCGTTCCAGTTCGGCGACCTGCGCCGCCCGCTTGGTGGACGCCGGGTGGTGGTACTCGGTCAGGTAATGGTCGCGGATGAATCCGAGGGCGAACCCGTCGTGTTCCTCGTCGCCGTCGGCGAGCAGGTCGCCTACCCCACGTACGGCGTGCAGTGTCCGCCTTGCCGCGGCGTACGTCGCGTTGAGCCGCCCTTCGGGGCCGACCGGGGCGGCGAAGCCGTGCCGCTCGCCGGTGAACGCGATCCGGTTGTTGCCGTCGCCGACCGGCTCGGCCATCGGCGGGTTGTGGCCGCCGGCGAACAGGTAGAGGTTGAGCAGCCGGTTGCCCTGCGCCACGCAGAGCCGGGTCTTCAGGTCGATCGCCTCTGGTGGGTAGAGCGTGGACAGATCCTCGCCGTAGTCGCCGCTGCCGGCCTCGAACTCCAGGCAGGTCAGCGGCTGGGCGCGGTCGTGCGTGGCGGCCAGGAAGGCGTTGGACACGTACAGGTCGGCGACGTTGCCGACGGTCAGGTCGCCGAGGTAGTAGTCCGAGCCGGAGGTGAGCTGCGGCTGCCCCCGGTACGCCTCGACCAGCTGGCTGATTCCGATCGGGAAGGTGCGGCCCCGCCGGTCGGCGGTGCCGTGGACGTTGACCAGGAACGGCACCCCGGTCACCCCGTGCCGCTCGGCGCTTTGCCGCAGCGCCGCCACGTACCGGCGGTAGCGGTCCCGCATGTAGCGGCCCAGGTCGTCGTGCAGCGCCAGCGACCGCTCCTCGGCCGGGGTACGCAGGGCGGTGGACCACGCCGCCGGATCGGCCGGATCGGCGCCGATCCGTGCCGCGGCGGTGTCCTTGCCGTACCGCTCGACCGCCCAGCGGGCCAGGTCGGCGCAGAGGCCGTCGGTGAGGTCGGGGGAGTTGGTGACCCAGGACAGCATCCCGATCTCGTTGTCGAGTTGGACCGCCACCACCGGTCCGCCGCGCGGCGCGAGCCGCTCCGCGATCAGTGGCATCACCTGGGCGTACCAGCCGTCGGCCGCGGCGAGGAACTCGGGCGCAAGGTAGTCGATGGTGCGGGTGCCGATCGGCGCGCCGTCCCAGGTGGTGGGCAGCAGGTGCGGGTGCTCGTCGTACACCCGGTAGGGGATGCCCTCGTTCTTCAGCTCGGCCATGACGAACGGGCCGGGGCGGACCACGGCCCGCAGCCCGCGCTGGTGCGCGAGGTCGAGGAAGCCGGCCAGGTCGCGCTGCTCGTGGGTACGCCCGGTCAGGTCGACCGAGCCGTCCGGCAGTTCGTGCCACAACCACGGCACGTAGGTGGCGACAGTGTCGCCGCCGCAGTCGCGGAGCCGGTCGAGCCGGTCCGCCCAGTCGGCTCGGGTGAGCCGGAAGTAGTGCACCTCACCAGCGAGTAGCAGCTCGGCCCGCCCGTCGACGAGGATCCGGCGATCCCGGAGTAGTACTTCTGTCATATAGGGCAGAGCTCCTCACACCGGAGAATGTGGACCCGAGGGTTGTGAACTTCCTCTCGGCTGCCTATGGTCGCCTGAAACCGGTTACTGCCGCACGTTACGGATCGAGGGAGCGATGGGCAACAGCCGCATGACGGTTCGCGAGATCGCCAAGCTCGCCGGCGTCTCCGTGGCCACCGTCTCCCGGGTCTCCAACGGCACCGGCCAGGTCTCCGAGGAGATGCGCCGCCGGGTGCTGGAGGCGATCGAGAAGCACGGATACCGCCCCGACCACCTCGGCCGTGCCCTGGCCGCCGGCCGGCACGGCGCCCTCGGCCTGGTCTTCCCCGGCCTGTCCGGCCCCTACTTCACCGAGCTGATCCAGGGCTTCGAGTCCGAGGCGGTGCCGTCCCGGGCCAGCGTGCACATCCTCTGCACGCACCTGCGATCCGACGCCGACGACCAGGTGTTGGAGATGGGCCGCCGGGTGGACGGCGTCGCCGTCATCGGCGGCACCGTCTCCGACGAGGCGCTGCTGCGGCTCGCCACGATGGTCCCCGTGGTGGTGATCGCCGGCGAGGGACCCGGCGACATCCCGTCGGTACGCGCCGACAACGCCGGCAGCATGCTGGCACTCACCCGACACCTGCTCGTCGACCATGACCTGCGCGATCTGGTCTTCGTCGGCAACCCGGCGGGCTCGCCCGACGTCAGCGAACGCTGGGCCGCCTTCCGGGGGGCGCACCACGACCTCGGCATCGATCCGCCGGCCGAGCCGGTCGCGGTCAGCATGCAGCAGGCCGACGGGGTGCTCGCCGCCGACCAGTTGCTGTGCGGCGACACCCCCAGGCCCGCCGGGGTGGTCTGCGCCAACGACGAGATCGCCCTCGGCGTGCTGGTCGGCGCGCTCGGCCGGGGCCTGCGCGTGCCGCAGGACCTGGTCATCACCGGCTTCGACGACATGCCGGCCGCCGCCCTCGTCACTCCCGCCCTGACCACCGTCCGGCAACCCGTACGCGAACTCACCGCCGAGGCGGCCCGGCTGATCCTGCGTGCCGCCGACCAGCCCGGCAACACTGCCGCGGGCAGTCTCGTGCTGCCCACCGAACTCGTCCTGCGCCGCAGCTGCGGCTGCCCGGCGCCCCCGACCGGAGGGACCGGCCGGTGACTAACTCACACCCATGGAAACCACCAACCCCCGGAGGTACGACATGAGAAGTAGGCGGTTAGCCGTCGCGGTCGTCTTGGCCGCGTCGGTCGCGCTGACCGGTTGTGGCCGTGACTCGGGCGGCGGCCAGGACGAGGCGAAGTCCGTCGGCGCAGGCAAAGCGAGCGGGGACATCACCGTCTGGGCGATGGGCACCGAAGGCGAGAAGCTCGCCGAGTTCGCGAAGGAGTTCTCCACCGAGAACCCCGACGCCAAGGTCTCCGTGACGGCGGTCCCCTGGGACGCGGCGCACCAGAAGATCGCGAGCGCCATCGCCGCGAAGCAGACGCCGGACGTGTCGATGATCGGTACCACCTGGCAGGGCGAGTTCGCCAAGTCCGGCGCGTTCGACCCGACCCCGCCGGACCTGATCAAGAAAGACGACTTCTTCCCCGGCGCCTGGGACACCACGATCGTCGACAACACCTCGTACGGCGTTCCGTGGTACGTCGAGACCCGGCTGATCTACTACCGCAAGGACATGGCCGTCAAGGCCGGGTTCCCGGACGGCCCGAAGACGTGGGACGACCTCAAGGCCATGGCCAAGGGCATGAAGGAAAAGGCGGGCGCCAAGTGGGGCCTCAACCTCCAGCCCGGCAAGACCGGCAGCTGGCAGTCGGTTCTGCCGTTCGCCTGGTCCAACGGCGCCGACGTGGCCAGCGCAACCAAGTTGAGCTTCGACACTCCGGAGATGACCGAGGCGCTCGGCTACTACCAGTCCTTCTTCAAGGAGGGCCTGTCCCCGACCGCGCTGCCGGATGGCTCGCTCGAGCCCGGCTTCGTCAAGGGTGAGATCGGCGCGTTCATCTCCGGCCCCTGGCACATGGGCATCGTCGAGGAGCAGGGCGGCGCCGGCTTCAAGGACAAGTACGCGGTCGCGCAGATGCCGATGAAGAAGTCGTCGACCTCGTTCATCGGCGGCAGCAATCTCGCGGTCTTCAAGGACGCCAAGAACCGTGACGGCGCCTGGAAGTTCGTGCAGTGGCTGAGCAAGCCCGAGGTGCAGGTCAAGTGGTACCAGGCGGTCAAGGACCTGCCCGCTGTCCAGTCGGCCTGGAACGACTCGACGCTCTCCGGCGACACATTCCTTGCCGCGTTCGGCCAGCAGCTCAAGAGCGCCAAGGCACCGCCGGCGATCACGACCTGGGAGCAGATCGCGGCCGCGTTCGACCTCGAGGTCGAGAAGCTGTGCAAGCAGAACGCGGCACCGGCCGCGACGGCGAAGGCGATCCAGGAGAAGGTGAGCGCCATCGGGACCGGGAGCTGACATGGCCGACGCCTCCGCGGCGACGGCACCGGCGCGACCGGCCGGGGCGACCAGCCCCGACCGGCCCGCCGGGTCGGTCCGGCGGCGTCAACGCCTGCGGCGGGCGCTGACCGGCTGGGCCTTCTCCGCGCCGTTCACCGTGTTGTTCCTCGTGTTCATGGCGCTGCCGGTGGTGGTCTCGCTGGTCATGAGCTTCACCGACCTGCGCTCCACCGACCTGCGCAACCCGCTGGCCGTCAACGTCGTCGGTATCGACAACTACACCCGCCTGTTCTCCGATCAGCTGTTTCTGCGGTCGTCGGTCAACACGCTCGTGTTCGTCGTCATCGGGGTGCCGCTGACGATGGTGCTGGCCCTGGCCGCCGCGACGGCGCTCAACTCCGGTCTCGTGCGCTTCCGCGCGCTGTTCCGGGTCGGTTTCTATCTGCCGGTCGTGACCAGCATCGTGGCGATCGCGGTGGTCTGGCGCTTCCTGCTCGACCCCGAGATCGGGCTGGTCAACAACCTGCTGCGACTGGTCGGGATCGACGGGCCGAACTGGCTGTTCGACACCAGTCTCGCGCTGCCGTCGCTGATCGTCATGGCGGCGTGGCGCAACTTCGGGTTCCTGATGGTGATTTTCCTGGCCGGACTCCAGGCGGTGCCGGCCGACCTCTACGAGGCGGCGACGCTCGACGGCGCGACGCGGTGGCAGCAGTTCCGTAACGTCACCCTGCCGATGCTCCGGCCGACGCTGCTCTTCGGCGGGGTGGTCACCGGCATCGGCTATCTCCAGTTCTTCGAGGAGCCGTTCGTCATGACCCAGGGTGGCCCGCTCTCCTCGACGCTGTCGGTGTCGTTCCACATCTACAACCAGTTCGGCTTCGGTAACTACGGCTACGCGGCCGCCGGCAGCTATGTGCTCTTCCTGGCCATCGTGGCGCTGTCGGTCGTGCAGTTCCGCCTGCTGGGGGAGAGGAACTGACGATGGCGACGAAGGACACCACCCTGCGTACCCGCGATCGGGTCGCCAAGACCGTCCTCTACGTCGTCCTGCTCCTCGGGCTGCTCGCGGTGGCCGGACCGTTCGTCTGGATGGCCCTCTCGTCGGTCAAGCCGGAGGGGGAGATCCGCGAGGCGCCGCCGACCTGGTGGCCCGAGACGTTCACGCTCGACAACTTCCGCGAGCTGTTCTCCCGGCTCGACTTCCCGCTCTACTTCTTCAACTCATTCCTGGTCGCGACCCTGGTTACGGTCGGCAACCTGCTGTTCTGCTCGCTCGTCGGGTACGCGCTGGCCAAGCTGCGGTACCCCGGCAAACGAGTGCTCTTCCTAGCCGTGCTCGGCATGCTCATGGTGCCCGGCATGGTGACCTTCGTCCCACAGTTCGTGCTGGTCAGCAACATGGGCCTGACCAACACGTACGCCGGCCTGATCCTGCCGTTCCTCGTCGGACCGTTCGGCGTGTTCCTCATGCGGCAGTTTCTCCAGTCGATCCCCGACGACCTCATCGAGGCGGCCCGGGTCGACGGTGCCGGCGAGTTCCGGATCTTCTGGCGGGTGGTGCTTCCGCTGTGCCGGCCGGCACTGGCCACCCTCGGGATCCTCACGTTCCTCGCGTCCTGGAACAACTTCCTGTGGCCCCTCGTGGTCGCCACCACGGAGGACAAGTACACGTTGCCGGTCGCCCTCGCGCTCTACAGCGTCGGCCAGAACCGCACCGACTACGGATTGCTCCTCTCGGGAGCGGTCGTCGTCGTGCTCCCGGTGCTCATCGTGTTCCTGCTCCTCCAGCGGCACTTCCTGCGCGGCATCGCGACCACTGGAATCAAATGATCCATCCCCGCAACCAGACAAGGAGACCCATGCGACGCCTTCTCGCACCGCTCCTCGCGCTGGCGCTCGTGCTGGCCGGCGGCTCGGCCGCCGTCGCGGCACCCGACGAGCGTGGCCCAGACCGGGCCCTGCTCCGCTACGCCACGGACACGTGGCGGTCGATGGCCGCCATGACCGACCCCGGCACCGGCCTGGTCGCCGACAACATCACCGGCGACCTCGCCGCCGGCGGCCGCGCCACCTACACGTCCCCCACCAACATCGGCGGCTCCATGTGGTCCGCGGTGGTCGCCCGCGAGCTCGGCATCATCTCGCCTGCGGAAGCCCACGAACGGATCGCCAAGACCCTCAACACGCTCGCACGGCTCAAGCACCACACCGCGTCGGGCATGTACTACAACTGGTACGACCCGCGGGACGGCTCGGTCGTCACCGTCTGGCCCGACAACGGCAACACTGTCTACCCGTTCCTGTCCAGTGTGGACAACGGCTGGCTCGCGGCCGCGCTCAACGTGGTCAAGGGCGCCGTGCCGGAGCTGCGCGGCAAGGCCGACGCGATCCTGCGGAGGATGAACTTCGGCTTCTACTACAACCCCGCGGCGTCGACCCCGTTCGGGGCCAGCGGCCTGATCGCCGGCGGCTTCTGGGACGCGCCACCCCCGGGGTGTTCACGGCAGCGCGACGGCGTCTGGTTCACCTGCAACCACTACGACATCACGGTCACCGAACCGCGCATCGCGACCTACCTCGGCATCGCGATGGGTCAGATCCCGCCGAAGGCCTACTACAACACGATGCGCACCCTGCCGGCCACCTGCGACTGGAGCTGGCACGAGATGCAGCCGGTCGGATTCGACGCCACCTACGAGGGCGTTTCGGTGTACGAGGGCGCGTACCGGTACCGCGGCATCCAGTTCGTACCCAGCTGGGGTGGCGACATGTTCGAGGCGCTGATGCCCGACCTGTTCGTGCCCGAGGCGCGATGGGCGCCCAACAGCTGGGGCCGCAACCATCCCGCGACGGTCGCCGGCCAGATCGAGCACGGGATGAATGACGCCGGGTACGGTTACTGGGGCTTCTCCCCGGCGAGCGACCCGGCCGGCGGATACATGGCCTGGGGCGTCGACGCGATGGGCATGGACACCGACGGCTACCCGTCCGACATGGAGCGCTCGAAGTACGACGCGGGGTTCGGCGACTGCCGCCCAGCAGGTCCGAACCCCGACTACGGCAACGGCGTGGTGACCCCGCACGCGGCGTTCCTCGCTCTCCCGTACGCCAAGGCGGCGGTCGTCGACAACCTCGCCCGACTCAAGGCCAACTTCGACTCGTACGGCCCCGGCGGCTTCTACGACGCGATTGCGGTCGGCAGCGGCACCGTGGCCAAACGCCACCTCTCGCTCGACCAGGCCATGATCATGGGTGCGCTCGGCAACGAGCTCGCCAACGACCTCGTCCGCCGCGCGTTCGTCTCGCCGCAGTTCGAACGCCGGATCCGTCCACTGATCGCACAGGAGACGTTCAACGTGCCGGCCAACCAGAACCTTCCACAGCTGCGTGGGGCCGCCTGACGGCGCCGGAAAAGGTAACGGTCGACCTGCCCAACCCGTCGATCGCACCGGTGCAGCGAAGTAGGGCCCTCGGCCACGCGCCGTAGGGCCCTACTTCCGCAATCAGGCCCCGGGGACCTCGACCAGCACCGCGCTGGGCTGCGGCAGGTCCAGCTCGATCACCGCGGCTCCGGCGTCGCTGGAGGGCTGCACCTTCTCCGCCGGGAGCTGGTCGGCGGCGCGCAGCGCGGCCCACTGCTCGTCGGTCGGCCACTCGGCGACCCCCAGCCGGTCGGCGAGGGTGGTGATGTCACCGTGCTCCCGGTCGAGCCGGGAAACCAGGGCCGGCCGGCCGGCCGCGCCGTCGACGACCAGCCGGATCCGCCGGGCCAGCGCCGGGTCTCCGTCCCGCTTGTCCTGGTCGAGAGTGGACACCCAGACCAGGATCGCCAGGCTGCCGTCACCGCGCCGGCTGGCCCAGGTCTGCACCAGGCCGTCGGCGCCGTCGCCGGAGGCCCGTACCGGCAGTTCGGTCTCGCCGAGCTGGGCGAGCATCCGCAGCGCGTGGTAGCGCGGCTTGGCGATGCCGCCGACGGTGAGCAGGCCGAACCCGCCGTGCAGGAGCCTCGGCGGCCGGCCGAGTTCCTCGAAGTGGTCGCTGGCCACCCAGTACGACAGCGCGTCAACCCTGCCGGCGGCCGACCGCATGCCGGTGAGCAGGAAGGTGGCGGCCGAGGTGCCGTCGTTGACCGGGTGGAAGTGGGTGGGGGTGACGCCCCACTCGGTCCACAGGATCCGCGCGTCGGGGAAGCCGAGGCGGGCCAGGGTGGGCCGCAGGTCCAGCGGCGGGCTGCCGTACGTGTGGGTGGAGACGAAGTCCACCGGTGCCCCGGACCGCACGGCATGCTCCAGCAGCGCGTCCACCCAGCCAGCGGCCGCCGACGAGGGCCCACCCACCGGAATTCGCGGGTCGACGTCCTTGACCGCGCGGGCGGTCACGTCGTACAGCCGCATCCATTCCTCGCGGCTGCCGCTCCAGAAGACCTCCAGGTTGGCCTCGTTCCACACCTCGAAGTCCCAACCGAGTACCTGCTCGCCGTACCGGTCCAGCAGGTGGGCTACCAGCGCCCGAACCAGCCCGGACCACCGGTCCCAGTCGCGCGGCGGGGAAATGATGCCGCGATAGGTGAAGACGGTGAGGTCCGGGTCGCTGGCCAGGTCGCGGGGCATGAACCCGATCTCCACCACCGGCGTCATTCCGATGCCGAGGAGCAGATCGTAGATCTGGTCCACGCGGCTGAAGTCGTACACCGGCTCGCCGTCGACCTCGCGGTAGACACCGAGGTCGTCGTGCAGGATCGAGTGCGCCCGCACGGTGGTCACGCCGATCTCCTCGCGTATCCGGCGGAGCGCGGCCAGCAGTTCGATGCCGATCTCCCGGCCGCCTGAGCGGTCCCGGCAGAGCAGTTGGGACAGCCGCTCGCTGCCGATCATCGGCTGCCAGGGACGGTGCAGGGTGGTGCCCGCGGCGTCCACGTCGAGGCGCAGCGTGACGGTGGTTGGTTCCCCGGCGCCCGGCAGGGCGGCCGCCGTGACCGGGTCGCTCAGCGCGCCGGTCACGGTCACCTCGGGTACGGCAGCTACCGCGTACGCGTACTGCTCGCCCGGGGTACCGGTGGTGTCGACGTACCAGGTGTCCGGAACGGAGAGCACGTCGCCGCCGAGGTGGTCCAGCGGGGTGAACGGCCCGGACACCCGATCGCCATCCAGCATTGCACGATGCACCAGGTAGCCGACCGCGCCGTCGACGGGCTGCCAGGAGAGGCGGACGTGTCCGCGGCCGGGGGTGGCGGTGAGGCGGGCCGGCGGTGGCAGGTCGGGTAGCGCGGCCGTGCGGCCTTCGTCGCTGCGGCGGGCGATGCGGGCTTCCCAATCGGTCCGGGCGTCGGACGGCTCGGGTCCGCTGGCGTTCGTCAACGGGTACCTCCTGGCGGTCTTGATGAACCGGTTCGACGAATGTAACCGGTTACCGCCGGTCGTGCGATCCGACTACCGACTGCGGGTGAGTCGCGCTGCGCACCCCGTAGCTGACAGTGGAGCGCCCTCGACGCGTCACTGTTGAAGCTGGGTCGTGAGACGGCAAACCTCCGCGGCCTCGGGATGTCTTCACGGGCGTGTGCGATGCGAGGAGGTTCTCGTCCCGGCATGTTCTGGCCCGACGCTCGGTCAAAGGCCCTTGACGGTGCCATAAGTTAAATGTGTAAATAATTCGACACTTGAATGAAGTCCTGAATCCTCGCGCTGCGCGCGGAACGTTCCGTTCGGGGCGCCGCGGAGGCCGTGCAACGAAGGGATCACGAAGTGTTACGAAGAGGGCTACGCGTCGGGCTGACCACTGCACTGTCCCTACTCGTGCTCTGGCCGGCCGAGGCGCCCGCCGCAGCAAGCGCGCCGGCAGGGGTTTCGGTGTTTCTCACCGACCTCGGCACCAAGACCTACCTGTCGCGCCAGTCCACCATGTCGTGGCACGGCGGGCAGGCCCCGCAGGGACCGACAATCACCATCGACAGCCAGCGGCGATATCAGGAGATGACCGGCTTCGGGGCGTCGTTCACCGACTCCTCCGCCTGGCTCGTCGGCACCCGCCTCGACAGCGCACAGCGCGACGCGGTGATGCGCGACCTGTTCAGCCGCCAGGGCATCGGCTTGAGCTTCCTGCGTCAGCCGATGGGCTCCAGTGACTTCGCGGTGAACGGAAACTACTCGTACGACGACATGCCAGCGGGCCAGACCGATCCGACGCTCGCCCACTTCTCCATCGACCACGACCGGGCATACATCATCCCGGTGCTCAAGCAAGCCCGTCAGCTCAACCCGGCGCTGACCGTGATGGCGTCGCCGTGGAGCCCGCCAGGCTGGATGAAAACCAGCGACTCGATGATCGGCGGGACGCTCAAGCCGGACGCCTACCAGCCGCTGGCCGACTACTTCACGAAGTTCCTCGAAGGCTACGCGGAAGCGGGCGTTCCGGTCCGCTACATCACCCCGCAGAACGAGCCGCTCTACGTGCCCTCCGGATACCCGGGCATGTCGCTCAGCGCCGAGCAGCAGAACAACCTGATCAAGAACTACCTCGGTCCGGCACTACGCGACCGCAAGCTGCATACCGGAATCCTTGGTTACGACCACAACTGGGATGTCGTCAGCTACCCGGAGACCATGTACGCCGACCCAGCCGCGACTGGGTTCGTGGCCGGCACGGCGTGGCACTGCTACGGCGGTGACGTGCGGGCCCAGGCCTTGTCGCACAACGACTACCCCAACAAGCCGGCGTGGCACACGGAGTGTTCAGGCGGCACGTGGGAAGGCGACGAGCAGGCCGGCTTCGCCGCGGCGCTGGGCCTGGTCATCAACAGCACCCGTGACTGGGCAAAGGGTGTCATCCGCTGGAACATGGCGCTGGATCAGAACAACGGACCGACCAACGGTGGCTGCCTGACCTGCCGCGGCGTGGTGACGGTCGCCCAGGACGCAGCCGGCCACTGGTCGTACACCAAGACCGTCGACTACTGGGCGCTCGGTCACGCCAGCAAGTTCGTACGCCCGGGCGCCCGCCGGGTGGCGTCCAACTCGCTTGGAGCCGGTGACGTACAAGACGTCGCCTTCGTCAACCCCGATGGCTCCACGGCGCTCATCGCGTTCAACTCCGCGAACAGCCCAAAGACGTTCCACGTGCAGTGGGGCAACAAGTGGTTCGCCTACCGCCTCGCCGCCGGGGCGGCAGCCACGTTCACCTGGACTGGCGCCCAGCATGGTCCGGTGGACCCAGCCGCAATCGGCTCGGTTGACGTTCCGCTCGAGAACCCGGACGGGACGCGAGCGCTGATCAGCTACGACGCTGGAATGCTGGCGCACCAGGCTCAGGTGCGGGTCGGCAACCAGTGGCTCGGCTACACGCTCCCCGCCGGCGCGTCGCTCACCCCTCCGACGACCGCAGTGCCGTTGCCGCGCGGCGCGTGGACGGTGTCGGCATCGGCGAGCAACGCCACCGAACCACCTAACAGTGCGATCGACGGCGACCCAGCCACGAGGTGGAGCACCGGCCGCGGCATGCAGCCCGGTGACTGGTTCCAGGTCGACCTCGGCTCGCAGCAGACGTTCAACCAGGTCGTCCTGGACACGACCGGAAGCAGCGGCGACTCCCCGCGGGGGTACGAGCTCTTTGTGTCCAACGACGGCACGAACTGGGGCCAGCCGATCGCGACCGGACCGGGCAGCCCGGTGGCCAAGATCCTCATTCCGCAGGTCACGGGCCGCTACATCCGGGTGGTGAACCAGGGCGATTCCGGCAACTGGTGGTCGATCCACGAGCTGAACGTGCTCGGGCCCGCCGGTCTGACGAGCCTGGCGGCAGGCTCGGACAGCGGCGTTCAGCGCAAGACGGCCGTGTTGCCCGACGGCACACAGCTTCTCATCGCGTACAACTCGGGCCGCTCGGTCGCCACGTTCGACGTGCCGTGGGGAGACACGACCTACGCCTACCGAATGCCGGCCGGCGCCGCCGCGATATTTACGACGCGCCAAGGCTGATCGGTGGCGCTGTGCCGGCCGGAGCATCCCTGGCCGGCACAGCGTCGCGGCCGTCTCCCGCCGGTGAAGGAACCCGAGCGCCGAAGCCGTGGCTGCCGATCAGAAGGGCTCTGGGCTCTTCGCTACCTCTGGGTGACGGGTCCGAGGTGGTCCGGACTAATCGTCATCGCCACCTCGCTCAGGTCATTGTCCAGCTGGTGATCGCGCCCGGGCAGCCGGTGCAGCTGTGCCTGCGGGATGGCGCGGGCGTACAGGTCAGCATGCGACGGTGGGGCGATCTCGTCCTCGAGTCCATGGAACACATGCACCGGCACGCCTAGCGGCAGCCTCGCGCCGAGGCCATGCGGCAGCTCGAACTCGCCGCCGGGCCAGCCGCCCGCACCGACGAACGGAGCGGCGATCAGCACGATCGCCCTGAGCTGCGGCTCCGGTGGCCGCTCGGCGAGCGCGTTGACGAGGATCGTCCCGCCCACCGAATGGCCGGCGACGACCGCGCCGTCGTCCAAGGCCTTGATCTCACGCCCGATGGCCGCGCTCCACCTGGCGTAGCTCGGGTCGTCCTCGTCGGGCATGCGCGGGTAGCGGACCTCGTACCCGTCTCCGAGTTCCCGCCTCAGACTGTCGAACAGCTTGTCGTCCCATTCGTCGTGCGCGCCCGCGCCGCCGCCCTGGATGAACAGGATCTGCTGAGTCTCTGCCATGACGATCCTCCTTCGCGGCCTCGTGACGATCCGGTTCGATACCCGCCTCCTACCCGTGCCCAGCCCGGGTGGCCTACCGGGCCTGTTTCAGCCGCGCCCGACCTATGCACACACGGTCACACTGCTGCAGCACTCAGGCGCCGTTGATGCCCTCATCTTTGCCTGACTCTTCCGACAGCTTGCAACTTCCCTCGAGGGCCTTTGCGCAGGGCGCGTAGGTGCATATGGCCGTTGACTCGACGGAACTGCCTGCCGACCTCGAGCAAGCCGGCGGCCGCCTACCGCGGAGCCATCCGACCGTCCTTCCAGTCGATCGGTTTCGTGGACCGCAACGTTCTGCACAGGGTGGGTGGGACGCCCAGTCGGAGCCCGGTGAGGATCTCTTCCATGCCCTCGCGCAGGCTGGCCGTCCTGGCGCACCTTCTGCTCGACGAAGGTGCGCAGCTTGTCCGGAAGCAGTTCCGCAGGTTGCGGATCTTGTGGACCAGGCAGCGGGCGATCACCGGGTGGTCGAACACGTATTGGTGAAGTGGACCCTATGGCACGCGGCCCCCGCTGAATTGGTCTCGTCTGCACAGGTGCCGGCCGCACCTGCATCGCGACCGGGTGCTGTCCGAGCCAGGTGGCGAAGTTGGCCGCTTCCCGGTCGGGCAGTACCTAGGCGGGCGTCGACGCCGAACCGGGCGGACGAAGGATGCCACGGCGAAACGGCGGACCGCAGCGAGATCTCCACCGGCTGGCCCGCCACGGCATCGCCGAGCTTACGTTCGTAACGGCTGGGCACCGACCGCTTGCCAATAGCGGCCTGCCTACTTGTTCGATTGAAGGAAACTTCCGTTCGACCTCTTGCGCGTGCCAATGCTCGCCGCCGACAGTCTGGACCACCACCAGCCTTCGACAACTGTCGATGCGCTTGTCCGTAGGCAGCTGAGGAGGAAGCATGGCACCCGTCGTCCCTCGCCGCAGAAGCCGTCTCGTCACACTCCTGATCGCCGTCCTTGCAGGCTTGGCGCCGGCCACGCTGTGGGCGCTACCCGCGCACGCAGCCGCAGCCCGCTACACCGCCCTCGGCGACTCGTACTCCTCAGGCGTCGGCACCCGCACGTACTACTCCGACGGCACCAGCTGCGACCGCTCCCCGTACGCGTACCCCGCCCTCAACGCGAACCAGATCGGCGCCAGCCTCACGTTCGCCGCCTGCTCCGGCGCGAAGGTCGCCGACGTGTCCAACAACCAGCTCGGCAGCCTCAGCTCCTCGACCAACTACGTCACGCTCACCGTCGGCGGCAACGACGCCGGCTTCTCCAGTGTCATCACGCAATGCGCCAAGCCCTGGCCGTACACCTGCTGGGGTGACATCGACAACGCCAACAGCTACATCCGCAACACCCTGCCCGGCACCCTGGACAACCTCTACAACAAGATCCGCTCACGCGCGCCATACGCCCGAGTGGTGATCGTCGGATATCCGCGCCTGTTCAACGAGAGCGACTGCCAGTCGCTGGCCCGGATCAGCCCAGGGGAGCAGGCGGCACTGAACGACACCGCCGATCTGCTGAACGAAACCATCAAGGCCCGCGCGGTCGCACACTCGTTCCCATTCGTGGACCCGCGCACAGCATTCACGGGGCACGCCGTCTGCGACTCCATCGAATGGATCAACGGCCTCTCGGACCCGATCATGGAGTCTTACCACCCGAACCGCACCGGCCAGTCCAGCGGATACGCCCCGCTGGTTAAGAACGCCATGCTCAGCACGACGGCGGCCGCCGACAAGGCATAGACACCGCCATCGGGTACCGGCCGGCGGACGCGCCGAGCCGGTACCCGGCTCTGTCGCATCACGGCAGGTCGATGCTGCATCTGGAAACGGTCATCCTGCCTCGGGCAACCCACGCCGTGACCCCTGCCTTCTACGACAGGTGCAACCGAAGGTCCCGGGCTGCGCATCAGAAGTCCGCAGCCGGTTGTGCGAACGGTTTGCCTGGGTCACGGCAATGCGTGGCGTGGCTGTTCCGAACCCGCTCCGGTTCCTGGTCCGGCGGCGTCAAGCCGGCCCGGCGCAAACGCGGTCGGCCGCGTCTGCCTGCCTCTGCTTCCATTGGGTAGATCAAAGACGGACGGCGCCAGAGACTTGCGGGCCAGGCCGGCGGTCCGGAACAGGGGGACTGCCCGATGTCTAGGCGCGGTAGCCTCGCCCGGTGAACGACCAGCCATGCCATTGCCTGCTGTGCCAGCACCCGTCCGACGAGGCGACATGGGACCAACGCGATCGCCGCATCGCGGACCATATCCGCCGATACGGATGGAGCGTTACGGGCCTGGCCGCTGACGAACGGACGCCGGGCTGGGCGTACTCGACGGGACTCTGGCACACGCTGCGCAGCCCGGAGGTGTGCATCTTCGGGTTACCGGCGAACACCGCGATGACAATCGTCAACGTCGTGGGCGGGCAAATCGGCCAAGGTGAAGTCCTGAAGCCCGACGAACGGCGCGCGGACGTGCTCACCAACCAGGACGTGGCGATCCGCCCGGTCCACCCGGCCTGGTACCGCAGCTTCTTGGGGCCGCCGTCGATTTCTATCAAGCCCCGCCGCTACCGATCGTGCAGGTGTTCTGGCCCGACAAGCACGGCCGGTTCCCGTGGGAACACGACGCCGAGGCCAGTTGCCAGGCCAGCCAACCGCTGCTGTGGTTGTCGCCCGCGGAGCACCCCCGGGGCGTGTGGACCGAATTCGATCCGTACGAGGGCTGGCCGTTCGGCACCAGCCTGCCGTACTTCTCCGCGCACACCACCCTGGCAGTCGTTGACGGCACAGCGGAGATCACCGCCGTTGTGCGAGGCCATGACGGCAGCTGGCTGTTCCTCGACGACAGCGGCGAGGGGGAAGCGACCGAAGTGACGAACTTGCGTCACATCGCCAACACCCATCCCGAAGTGGTGACTGTTGCCGACCTCGCCGAAGGTCAGCGCGCCGACCGGGCCTCAAACGGCGGTTGGGTCCGCTCAGCGGTGCCAGGCTGAGGCTGTTGCGCGATTGCTGAAGTAGCTGGAGTGGTTGATGGCCGTGCTCGGCGGGGTTCATCGGTCGGGCAGATCGTGGTGCCTTGCCGCTCGATCGCACCCATAGCCACGCCGACGCCTTCATGGTTAAGCGACGACGCGCCGCGCCGTGGTGAGCTGCGGAGCCCAGACGGACAGGCGGCTGACCGTGACTACGTCGCCGCTGTGCGGGCCTGCACGACCAGCCTTTGGCCCAGGTACAGGCCGACATGGCCCGGCCGGGCGGCAGCCCTTGCGCTGCTGAGACTCGATCCACCCGTCCCGCTTCAGGATCCCGAGCTACTCCAGGACGAACACCGGAATCTGCCGCTCGGTATTTGCCTGTAAGTCGGCGTACTCCGGAAACGCAGCCACGCACCGCTCCCACCAGAGCTCCTTCTCGGCACCGTGCACCTCGCGCGCGGTGAACTCCCGCCGGACCGCGCCGTCCTGCAACTCGACCCGCGGGTTGGCGACGAGGTTGTGGTACCACGCCGGATTGCGCGGCGCGCCGCCCAGCGACGCGACGGCGACATAGACCCCGTCGTGCTCGACCCGCATCACCGGCACCTTGCGCAGCTTGCCGGACTTCGCCCCGCGCATCGTGATGACGACCACCGGCATCCCTTTCATCGTCGTACCGGCCGTGCCGCCCGACGACTCGATCTGCTCGACCTGGTTGCGTACCCCCTGCTCCGCGCTCGGCGCGTACTCACCCTCCAACGGCATGGCTTCAGTAGACACCGAGCATCCGGCCGTTCGTGCGACTTCCTGGAGACCGTCACGGTGACCGGGACCCGGATGTACGTCTTCGCCGTGATCGAACACGCCAGCCACCGGATCCAGATCCTGGGCGCCACCGCCCGTCGGACCGCCTCCTGGGTGGCACAGGTCGCCCGGAACCTCGCCATGGACCTCGAGGACGCTGGCTCCAAAACCAGAGTTGGTTGCCTCGCCGGGCCACGGGGCGCGGTCGACCAGGCTCGGACCGCCCGCCGAAATCGGCCAGCGATCCGCGCCATCAGGTCATCCAGACCGGCCACCCAACCCGAAAGATCGTCCACCGCTGCAGGCGCGGCAGTCTGCAATGGACGAGCGGTATTCGGCGCCTGATCCGCACATCCGGTTTTAGCTGCGCAAACACTGCCAACGGAGGTGTGGCTGGAGACTAGGCGGCAGTGGTCGCAGGCACTCCGGTGATCTGCGGCCGACCGCCAGGTGCAGGGCCAGGTGCTCGGCGTCGGCTCCTGTTGTCGTCATGCTGTCGTCATGGGCGCTTGGGGCTTCGCTGGCTTGTCGCTGCAACCCGGATCGGTTGTTGGCCACTGCGGTCAGACGCCTCGACTCGGCGCGGCCCATGCCCTGGCCGGGCTACGCTCTCGGCCCGCAGCCCACGATTCAGGACAGCCCGAGGCGTGGCCCGGACGTCCTCTGGGCGGGTGCAGCCCGCCAGGGGCCCGGAAACAGGCCTCACGTCACCGCCAGCAGCAACCTGCCCGGGTACGAAGTCTGCAGACGTCGATGCGCCTCCGCCGCCCGCCCCAGCGGGAACGTCTCGGCAACATGCACCTCGAACGGTCCAGCCTCGATAAGCTCGTTGAGGCGCTGCAACCGCTCGGGACCCGTCTCGCCGTTGTAGGCCCGGACCGTCACGCCGGGTCGCTCGCGCGGGACCGGTTGAACGCCGTTGGGGTACGCGAGCACGCCACCGTCGCGTAGCGCTTCGGTGAGCCTGTCCAGCGTCTCCCCACCGGCCATGGCCATGATGCCGCCGACGCCGTCCGGCGCTACATCCCGGATCCGGGCGAGCACCTCCACGACGTCGCCGTGACCGTCGACGGACAGGTCGGCACCGAGCCGGGTCACCAGCGCCACGCCCTCCGCCCCGGAGGCAACAGCGATCACACTGAGCCCCTGCCGCTTGGCCAATTGCACGGCCAGATGCCCCTGACCGCCGCTCGCGCCGAAGATCAGGACCCACTCCCCGGCCGGCAGGCCGAGGACGTCCAGGCCCGACAACGCGGTCAGCGCGTCGGCTGGCATGGCTCCCGCATGCTTCACCGGCACACCCGCCGGCAGCTTCGCGACGTACTGGGCCTTCGTCACCGCGTACTCGGCGTAGAAGCCGCCTTTCGGCCGTCTGCGGCCATACACGTAGACCACGTCGCCCACCGCGACGCCGGTCACCTGCCCGCCGACCGCGGCGACGGTGCCGGCCCCTTCGGCGCCGGGCACGATGGGAAATGCGGCGCCCTCGGGCACCAGCGCGCCCTCCCGCTCAAGGGCGTCCCACACCCCCACGCCGGCGCTCCACACCTTGAGCAGCACCTCGTCGTCGGCGATCTCCGGCACAGGCAGGATACGCGGTGTGATCACCTCCGGACCGCCGAACTCGTCGAAGGCCGCGGCCTGCATCCGCTCGGGCACATCCCCGTCGACCATAAGGAATTCCTCTCCGCCCTGCTGCTCCCGGACGCCCGGCCCGCCGCGCGATGGCCGCCAGTACGTCGCCCTCCCGGCTTGGCGCTCCCGCCGACATCAACCTCGGGAGGTTCCTGCGGAGGCCCCGACGGATGCATCGCCCGCAGCCGGTGGTCCACACACGTCCCAGCCCGCTCCGCACGCGCCAGCGTCACCGATCGCAGCATGCCCTGCCCCAGCGCAGTCGGCCCGCGCCTGAGCGCGGTTCACCCAGTCGGGCTACCGGCGGGAGCGGTCCGGAGCATCGCGCCCCGACGGCCGCTGAACATGGGCAGTCCGACCGTGACCCATACGGCAGTTCGCCGAAGAGGTCGTGCCCGCACTACGCGCCGCCGTCGAGGGAAACGCGGCTGCCGCACCTCCGACGGGGACGACGAGACAGACCCGTAGCGCCCGTAGCGCAAACCGCAGCAACGGCCACGGTGGGAACCGCCACCGAGCACGAACCGCAGGAAATATAACAACAGGAACCGCAACATCCGGAACTGTAATCCCAGGAATCGTAACAAACAGGAGCAACCACCATGAAGATCGTCGTCTTCGGTACCGGTTACGTCGGCGGCGCCCTGGTGAGCGAACTCGCCGGCCGCGGGCACGAGGTCACCGCCGTCTCCCGATCCGGGAAAACCGACCTGCCGGCGCAGGTCGCCGCCGTCACCGGGAGCGTCCACGACCCCGCGTTCCTCAGCTCGGTAACCGCCGCGGCGGATGCCATCGTGGCCGCCCTGCCCGCCCTCAGTCCCGAAGGCAGCCTCGGCGCGGCCGTCACCGCCCTGCTCCAGGCCGCGCAGGAAAGCGGGGCACGACTCGGGGTCGTCGGCGGCGCCGCGATCATCCCCACCGTGCCGGGCGGTCCCCGCCAGGCGGACACCCCCGACTTCCCCGCCCGATTCGCCCCGGTCGTCGACGCCCACCAGCAGGCGCTGGACATCCTGAACTCGGCACCTGAGAACGTCGACTGGTTCTACCTCGTCCCGGCGGGGGAGTTCGGCGCCTACAACCCCGGCACCCGCACCGGGTCGTACCGCACCAGCAGCACCGCCCAGGTCACCAACGAGGATGGCCGCTCGCTGCTCGGAGTGGCCGACTATGCGATCGCGTTCGCCGACGAACTCGAGAACCCGCGTACCCACCGCACCTGGCTCGCGATCGGCTACTAGTGCGGTGTCCACTAGCGTTCACCGGGTTTCCGGTGGTTGTTGTGGATCCTCGCCGTGTGGGCGAGCGACTCCCCACCACCACTGGTGGTGGGCGGGCCGGCGCGGGCCAACTGATCCTCGCGCCGCTTGTTGGGGGGCGGCGGGGTCACGGCGGGACTGGCTGGCGCTGGGGAGGTGTCGGCCAGCGCTGCGTGACGGCGGCCGCGTCGGCCAGGCGGGCGCGGAACGGTTCGGACGCGGCAGGCCCGGGAATGAGGCCGACGTCCAGTTCCGACAGCGGCCGTCCGGTGCGGGCGTCGACCAGCACCGGCTCGACCTCCTAACCGGTGGCCCGGTCGACGAGCACGAGGCTGCGCTCATCCGGGGCCAGGTCCTTGTTGCCCCAGGCGTGGAGGGCGACGATGACCGGGCGCAGACTGCGCCCGGTCATCGTGAGGACGTACTCGCAGCGCGGCGGCCGGTTTTGGTAGCACCAGCGCTCCAGCGGGCCGGCGTCCACCAGGGACGTCAGGCGGCGGTCAGCATGTTCGGGGCGATGCCGAGGCCGCGCTCGAACTCGTCGAAGCGGGTGAAACCGTCGAAGGCGTCAGGCATGATCAGCATGCTCCACCACTCGCCGACGTACTCCAGGCTGCGCGCGATCGGGCCACGCCATGTCCTCGAAACTGGTCCGCCGCCTGAGATCACGCTACCGGGATCGCGGGCTCGTCGATCACGCTTGCGTCACCGCCGCGGATGGGGCCCACGCTCCACGCGTTCAGCTCGTGCGGGGTGCCGAGCCTGATCGCGCTCACCTCGTCGAGCCGGGCGAACTGCGCCGGGGTCATCGTCACGTCCAGCGCGCCCAGGTAGTCGTCGAGCTGCGCGACGCTGCGCGGGCCGATGATCGGCACGTATGCCGTGGCCGCCCGCGCGCCCTGCTGCCGCATCCAGGCGATGGCGACATGGGAGGCCGGCACGCCGAGCTCGGCCGCGACGTCGAGGACGGCGTCGACGATCGCGGTCTTCTGCGCGGTGTCCTCGAAGAACCCGACGGCCTTGAGGTTGCTGATCCGGCCGGTGGCGCCCTGGCGGTACTTGCCGGTCAGCAGACCGCCGCCGAGCGGGCTCCACAGCGCCGCGCCCAGGCCGAGCGCCTGCGCCATTGGCAGCAGCTCCCGCTCGGCGGTGCGGTCGACCAGGCTGTACTCGACCTGGATACCGGCGACCGGGGACCAGCCGCGCAGCTCGGCGATGGCGGCGGCGCGCGACACCCGCCAGGCCGGGAAGTTCGACAGCCCGAAATAGCGGATCTTTCCGGCGCTGACCAGGTCGTCCAGGCCGCGCAGGATCTCCTCCATCGGGGTCAGGCCGTCAGGGGCGTGCACCCAGTACATGTCCAGGTGATCGGTGTTCAGGCGGCGCAGGCTGGCCTCGAGGGCCTGGACCATGTACCGGCGGCTGTTGCCGGTGTTGGAGACGGTCTGCGGTCCGACGCCGTTCATGCTGTACTTGCCCGTCAGCACGAAGTGGTCCCGGTCGGCGCCCAGGAACTCGCCGAGCAGCTGCTCGGATTCGCCGGCCTGGTAGTTCTCGGCGGTGTCGATGAGCGTGCCGCCGGCTTCGGCGAACCGGTCGAAGATCTTGCGGGCCTCGGCGGGCTCGGCACCGGGGCCCCAGCCGCCACCGGCGCGCCAGCCGGTGCCGAAATTGGCGGTGCCGAGGCCGTACTCGGACACGCGCAGGCCGTTGTTGCGCCCGAAGGTGGTGTATCGCATGGGTGGACATCTCCTAAGACGAGTAAGACGAGTAACTTGCGTTGTGTAAGCGTGGAGGCGGTTCTTGGCGCCCGTAAGGTGTGTCGGGTCAGCGGGGGACGGTCACGACGATCTTGCCGACCTGGGATCCGGACTCGAGACGACGGTGGGCCTCGACGATGTCCTCCAGGGGGAAGGTGGTGTCGATGACCGGCCACAGGACCTTGCGGGCGACACCGTCGACAATCCAGTCAACGGCGACCTTGCGACGTTCGACGTCGGTGGTGAGCTCGAAGACTTTGTACCCGCGGATGGTCAGGCTCTTGCTGATCAACCCCAGCGCGGGCACGGTCGCGGCCTCGGTGCTCAGCGCACCGTAGACGATCACGGTCCCGCCGGGCGCGGCGGCGCCGATCAGGTGTGCCAGAGCCGGTCCTCCCACCGGGTCGAAGATCACACGCGCGCCCTGCCCGTCGGTGAGTTCGTTCACCCGGGTGACAACGTCTTCCTCGGTCGTGGCGATGACCGCCTCGGCGCCGGCGTCCAGGAGCTGCTGACGCTTGGCGCTGGTGCGGGTCAGTGCCACGGGCCGGGCCCCCACGCTGCGGGCGATCTGGATCGCGGCCAGCCCGACGCTGCTGGAGGCAGCCGGGACGAGCAGCGTGTCACCGGCCTTCAGGCCCGCGGTCTCGATCAGGGCGCCGTAGGCGGTCAGGTACTGCCCCCACAGGGCCGCGGCCTCTTCCCAGGACAGCGTGTCGGGGTGCTTGACCACCGCGGTCGCGGGCGCGATGGCCAGCTCGCCGTGGATGGGGTAGTCGGTGGCCCTGAAGCAGGGGATCAGGCTGACGGCATCCCCGACGGTGAAACCTTCGACGCCTGGGCCGATGGCGTCGACCTCACCGGAGGCCTCCCATCCGATACCGGAGGGGAGCTCCATGAGGTGGCCGCTGCGGAGCATCGCATCCGCTCGGTTCACCCCGAGAGCGCGGGTGCGGATGCGGATCTCGCCCTGGCCAGGTTCGCGGACCTCGACGTCGTCCAAGGTCAGGACCTCGGGGCCACCGGTGGCGTGAAATCGGACAATCTTGCTCATGGGAGTTGTCTTGCCTTTCAAGTAGTGGACCTGATCCGGTCGTTCGTGAGGTCGGAGGGCCCTGGGGCTGCTCCGTGCGGATCGAGGGGTTGCTGTGCGCCAGAGGGCCGCGGTTCGTGCAGCGCGGCCCGGAATCGGCGATCACCCCGTCGATCGCGGCGGTGACGGAGGCTTCGTCCTACCTGGTCGGGACCACGTCGACCAGGCGGGGCGCCGGCACGCCGCGACGGCGGGCCGGCCGTGCTCGGTCAGTGCGGGGCGAGCCCCTACGCACCCGGGTCGGCCCCGGCGAGGCCCACGCGCGGCGCGACGAACAGCATCACGGCGGTCGCCGCGGTCATCCCGCCGGCGATCACCAGCGCCATGGCGACGCTGCTGCCGCCGAGCACGCCGACCAGGGGGGCGCCCAGCGCACCCCCGCCGAACTGGACAGCGCCGAGCAGCGCCGCGGCGGTCCCGGCCGCCTCGCCATGCCGGGTCATTGCCAGGGTCGGGGCGTTGGGGAAGGCGAGCCCGATCGCGGCGAGCACAAGGAACAGTGACACCAGCAGTGTGGCCAGGCCACCGAGGCCGGTCACGGCGAAGAACAGCACGATGAACCCGGCGGCGGTGCCGGCGATCAGGGCGGCGCGCAGGATCTGCAGCGGCGTGTACCGGCGCAGCAGTAGCACGTTGAACTGGATGGCGCCGATGAGTCCGGCCACACTGGCCGCAAAAACAAGGCCGAACTCCTGCTCGTCGAGACCGTACTGCTGTTGCAGGACGAAGGACGAGCCCGCCACGTAGGCGAACTGGGCGGCGGAGTACAGCCCGACGACGAGTACCAGAGCGACGAAGGCACGGTCGCGGAACAGCCGGCCGTACCAGTGCACAGTCGCCGCCGCACCGCCTCGGTGACGGCGGCGCGGCGGGAGGGTCTCCGGAAGGCCGAACAGCGCAACTGCGATCAGCAGTACGCCCAGCACCGTCAGCGTCACGAACACGCCCTGCCAGTTGGTCCAGCGCAGCACCGCGCTGCCCAGGGTCGGTGCGAGAATCGGTGCCGCGCCAGTGACGAGCATCAGTCGCGAGAAGATGCGGGCGAAGGCGGATCCGCTGAACAGGTCACGCACGACTGCAGTGGCGATCACGGTGGCGGCCGCCACGCCGAGCCCCTGCAGCACGCGCAGCACGTCGAGCACGGCGATGGTGGGCGCGAACACGCACAGTATCGACGCGGCCACGTGCAGGACCAGCCCAGCCAGCAGCGGGCGGCGGCGGCCTGCCGCATCGGACAGCGGCCCGACGAACAGCTGCCCGACGGCCAATCCGAGCAGCGTCCCAGTGAGCGTGAGCTGCACCGCCGTCGGGGTGGTCGCGAGTGCGGCCGTCACGGCGGGCAGCGCGGGCAGGTACATGTCGACGGTCAACGGACCGATCGCGATGAAGGCACCGAGCATGAGCACCAGCCACACCCGCTGGCGGCCGGTCATCAGGTCGCCCGGCAGCACCGGTTCGGCGCCGTCGGTGGTCACGGCGTCGCTCATGAGACCTCCCTCCAGACGAGTTCGAACTCCGTACCCGTGCGCCGCACGGCGTTGCCGTGTACCCAGCGCGCCGCCGCGCAGCCGTTCCAACCCGCGCGAGTACTGCCGATGATGGTCCTGATCTTTTGTCATTGCGTTTCCTCTGTTGCTTGACGGCACCCGATCGATATCCTTGCTTGGTCAAGCAACTATCGACCGGAATGCTTCCTTCGTCAAGCAACTATCCTAGGAGGATGTCCATCATCACACCCGGCCGGACACCGGCCCCAGAAGGGCTACAACCCCTCAATCGGGACGAAGAAGCACTCGTCCGGAGCCTCACCCGCGCCATGTGCGCGCTTCCCCGTGCCATCGACGCAGACATGGTCCGAGAGCAGCGGCTCCCCCTCACCGAATACACGGCGCTGATGCACCTGTCCGAGGCCCCCGACCGGCAGATGCGCATGAACGAACTCGCCGCCGCCTGCGAGATGTCCTTCAGCGGCATGACCCGCGTGGCACAACGCCTGGAGAGCGAAGGGCTGATCCGGCGAGTCAGATCCACGCAGGACGCGCGGGGCTGCAACGCCGTCCTTACCGATGCCGGTTTCGCCCGTCTTGAGGCTGCGTGGCCGACCAACCTCGCCGCCGTTCGCCGGCACCTCCTCGACCACCTGACAGGGATCGACCTCGCCCAACTCGCCAGGGCCATGCAGAACGTGGCCTCGTGAAATGAACGCGCGCTCGACGGCGGCGCGCCATGGGTGTACTTCATCGAGATCGCGGCCGGAGCGTCGGGAACGGCGAGTCACGCCGTCCGGCTGTATCGCGCCTGACCGTAGCCGTCGCGCGGGTGGCCGTCGTGTCCGCGGAACTCGGTCCCTGCCTCGGGTACGCCGTGGCCTCGCCGCGATGTCGCTGGTCCAGACGCTGCGCCGGCGCACCAGCGACACCAGCTGGTATTGGGTGATTGTCGGGTCGCGATCAGCGGTGAGCTAGACAGCGCGTAGCTGGGGATCATCTGGGTGGGCCGCGGTCAGTGACGACGCCCTCGACATGGGCCAATCGCTGGGTAGCTGAGTTAGCTGGTCGTCTTTTGCCAGGGTTTGTAGGACTCGCGCCGGTCGGTTGGTGTCGCTACTGGCCGCTGGCCGTCTCGACCCGGGTGATCAGTAGCTTCAGCCGTGCGATCTCGTCGGCGAGGGCGGCGTTGCCCGCCGCGGTGAGGGTGATCCAGGTCCGGCCGCGCCGGCCGGCGTAGCCCTTCTCGAGCTCGACCAGACCGGCCGTCTCCAGCACGCCCAGGTGCTGAGAGAGGTTGCCGGCGGTCAGCTCCAGCTGGGTACGCAGGTAGCCGAACTCCACCCGGCGTGCCTCCTGCGTGATGGTGAGGATGCCGAGCCGGACCCGCTGATGCACCACGTCGTCGAGCCCGTTGACCGGGTGGGCCGCTGCGGTCGGCTCCGGCGCCGGGCCGTCGGTGGGGTCGCTCACCGGGGCCGCCGCAGCCGTTGCGCCAGGGCGAAGCCGGCGCTGCCCAGCAGCAGCACGCCGCCGTTGATGACCAACTGGGGCGTCACCCGCCATGTGGAGGCGGCTGACCTGGTGGGCGACGGACGAGTCGACCGGTACGCCGGATTCCGTTAGAGCGACGGATCGTGGAAGTAGACGGTGGCCGACCACCAATCACCGTCGGCAGTGGCCTCGCTGTGCTGGATGACGTCCTGGACCTCGATGCCGGGCCGTTGTTCGATGCTGTCTGCGATGCGGCGCAGCAGCGCCGGGACGCTGTCCTGGTCGGGGCCGACTGGGTTGGCTTGCGAGAAGTGCTTGATGGTCCACGATTTCGGTTCAGACGGCATGACGGCAGTCTGCCAGGGGTCTGGAGCTTCGCCGTCTCTGGCGGCGTGGGGCACACAGGGGCACAAGACACTGTGAAGCGTCGTCAACCAGCGACCAACCATGACAGCCCAAGACGCGGTGTGAGCAGGTGTGGACCACCGTTCCCGCTGGTGGTACCGCAGCCGCCCTGAGTTCCGCTTCAACGTCTGAGTCAGGAGTTCCTGACTCGGATGAAGTCTGCGTAGTCCTCCCCGGCAACGCCGTGGTTGACCCAACGATGCGGCGACGCCCCGGTCGTACGCTCTGCCAGTTCCAGCGCTTCGGCCGGATCCTGAACGTGCCCGATCACGTGGCCAGGCCC
Source organism: Micromonospora sp. NPDC005806 (assembly GCF_042871425.1). Taxonomy (NCBI): domain Bacteria; kingdom Bacillati; phylum Actinomycetota; class Actinomycetes; order Micromonosporales; family Micromonosporaceae; genus Micromonospora; species Micromonospora sp. NPDC005806. The sequence continues at coordinate 34,074 of NZ_JBIAIL010000048.1, forward strand.
CGGGTCGTCCTCGCCTTCTGGATCAAGCGGCGGGAACACCGACAGGTCCTGGCAGTTCCCGGCGTCCAGGTCCTGCACGTCATGGACTGACAGGTTGTAGCCGTCTTGCCATGGCCAGATCGAGACCCAGCGGATGCCCTCGATGCCCTTCAGCCTGATGGGTCCGAGGAACTGCTCGACCTCCTTCCTGCGGTGGAGGGTGCCAAGGAGGAACGACCGGCTGAGGTATCGCACGCTCGGAGGCTACCGGCCGCAGAAGCGGATGCCCTGCTGCTGTCGACAGCAACGGCGACAGCAACCGGGTCAGACGAGGAGGGGCTCAGCCGGACAACGGCGGATCGCCGCCCGAGGTCAGAGACACGCGCGGACCGGCGCGGACGGTGCGCCCAGAACCTACAAGCGAGGGGTCGCAAGTTCGACCCTGCCGCGCCCACTCAGCATTACCAACACCAACGATGCGCGGAAGATCAAATCCTCGCAGCTTCACCCAACTCAGAGGTCGTTTCCCGACGCGGGAGGCGGCCTTTTGGATCTTGTACGGCAGCAGCGTGCCACGCGTGTAGCGTCCTGGTCGATGATGCGCGGAAGCTGGAGGCGTAGAAATGGCGGTCTATGACGTCATCGTCGTGGGGCTTGGTGGGATGGGTAGCAGCGCCGCCTACCACTTGGCCGCGCGGGGGCAGCGCGTGCTCGGTCTGGAGCAATTCGGGCCGGCGCACGATCGCGGGTCCAGCCACGGCGGCTCGCGCATCACCCGGCAGTCGTACTTCGAGGATCCGGCCTACGTGCCGCTCCTGCTTCGAGCGTACGAGCTGTGGGAGAAGCTGGAACGCGATGCCGAACGGGAGATCATTTCGCTCACCGGCGGAGTGTTTGTCGGCCGGCCGGAGAGCCACACCTTCGCCGGCAGTCTGCGTGCTTCGCGCGAGTGGGACCTGCCGCACGAGATCCTTGACGCAAGCGAGCTGCGTCGCCGCTTCCCAACCTTCAGTCCCCGGGATGAGGAGGTGGCGCTCTTCGAGGCCAAGGCGGGCTTCGTTCGTCCCGAGGCGACCGTGGCCGCCCACCTCGAGCTGGCCGGGCGGCACGGCGCCGACCTCCGCTACAACGAGCCGGTACTGCGATGGCAGGCGCTGCCCGACGGCGGAGTGCGAGTGACGACGGAGGAGGGTTTCCATACCGCTGGGCGGCTCGTCGTCTGCCCCGGGGCCTGGGCTCCGGAACTCCTCGCCGACCTCGGTGTGCCGTTTACCGTCGAGCGGCAGGTCATGTACTGGTTCCAGCCGGAGGCCGGGGTGGGCCCCTTCCAACCCGAGCGGCATCCCATCTACATCCACGAGGACGGCGCCGGCACGCAGATCTACGGCTTCCCGGCCATTGACGGGCCCGACGGCGGTGCCAAGGTGGCGTTCTTCCGGCGCGGTCAGGTCTGCACCCCGGAGACCATCGATCGGCAGGTGCACCCGGAGGAGATCCAGGACATGCGGGGGCACCTGGCCGGAGTCCTGCCCGCCCTTCCGGGTCGGTTGCTGAGGGCGGCGACCTGCATGTACACCAACACTCCGGACCAGCACTTCGTGATCGCGACGCACCCGGAGCACCCGCAAGTCACCGTGTCATGCGGGTTCTCCGGCCACGGCTTCAAGTTCGTCCCGGTCGTCGGCGAGATCCTCGCCGACCTTGCGATGAGCGGCTCGACGGTACACCCCATCGGCCTGTTCGACCCGCGACGCGACTTCCAAGGTCGCGTCTGAGCCGGCCGAGGCTGACCACTGTCCGGCGCCGATACAGGCGGCCGACAGAGGTCGGCAGTGCCAGATCCGCGGAGGAGGATTGGGGACCAGGCGGGGACCACACGCCATCCGCGTGGGCGCACCAACTGCAAGTCATTCAACGGTCCAAGACAACCCGAAGCCCGCTTAACGTGTGGGAATGCCTGACCCCACGGCCTGGGGGTGAAGGGGTCGTCGGTTCAAATCCGGCCGTCCCGACAGCGAATGGGTTTCCGCAGGTCAGCGACTTGCGGAAACCCTCAAGTTATTGTTCTGGCTCGATGTGGGGGCATGAGAGGCGCTGCTGGAACCCTTAACTCGGGTGGTCAGCGAGCCGATCTTGGTTGCCCCGCTGCGAATTGCCTGGTAGGCGTACTGCATCGGCATCGTTGTGGTGGCCTCTGCGCTGCTATCGGCCCTTCTGTTGACAGGGAGCTGTTCCGGCAGCTGATGCCCGGCTAGGAAACGGCGACTCGGGCGCTTGGGCCGGGAGCGAGCCGCATGGCGGTGCGGGACGAAATCGCCGATGCCACCGAAGGATCGTGTCCGGACGGACCAGCAGCCGCAGCCGCCGCACCACGTTGCGCGGTACCTGGTGCAGCAGCGCGGGCAGCAACGCCGGTCGCTGGCGCTGCAGCACCATGATCTGGTGTCTCAGGGCGAGGATCTCGATGTCCTTGGCCCGGTCGCTCGTCGTCATCAGGCGGAGTGCCGCGAAGATGTTCGCCACCCCGAGATGTATCAATCGCAGCAGCACGACCGGCCATCATCGCTCAGCGGCGGCCGGCGATCCATGCATGAGGGCAGCCAGGTTGCCGAGTTCGCGGCGATCGTCGAGGTCATCCCGCCGCGCGAACGCCGATGGCGTCACGGGGTTAGCCGATCGCCAAGTCCAGTGGCGCCGTGATCGTGAAGTTGTTGTCGATTGCCTCCACCAGGTCGATTCCTCGCTGCCCCAGACCGGCCCGCTCGGCCCACGCGTTTAGGGCGGTGAGGAAGCCGACCAGGTCCCGCTGCGCACGCAGCAGCAGGTCAGGCAGCGCACTTCGGGGCATGTCGACATGGAGCCCGGCCCAGCGGCCACAATGCCGGTTCGGGCCGCCGTCCTGCCACACCCGAAGATCGTCGCCGACCACCTCGGCCTCCGGGCCCGGGTCATGGCCCAGCCACGGCGAACCACCGGAGATGGCCTGCGTCCAGTCCCGCCATTCCTCCAGGCCGGCGCAGCAGCCCGGCGTAACCGCCGTTCCGGTGGCGGTGTCACATACCCGCAGGCCACCAGCGACGATGAGTAGCTCCTGGGCCAGCAGCGCGTCCACGGCCTCATCCCGGCCGCCGGGAGAAGCAACATCGATCCGATCAGCGAGGACGGCCACGAACAGCCCGACCTGCTCATCGGCGCACCTTTCGTCGAGCGCCAACCACGAGCCGGGCGCCATCGGGGCCACCGGCCATGGTGACGACGATCCGGCGTCGAACGCTGGAACCTCGATGACGGCCTGCATTGAGATCACCATGTCATTCAACCCGGCACTCGTAGCACCGCTCGGAACGCCCAGAGGTGCTGTCAGGTGGCCGCCCGCAAGACGTCGGTCACGGTTGCCGGCACCTGGCCGTGCTTGCGCAGGCTCCGCGTGGACTCGTCCGCGCTGCGCCGCCATGGCACACCCATGCCTGCCACTAGATTCTTGACGTGGGATGCGAGCACGCAAGCGAGAATGGCATGCGTTCGGACGTCGCACCATGCCCGCCCACTACGCCGCCAAGATTTTGCGTAAATCGCCGACGGCGTCGAAGGCCGGGTTGACGCCCCCGGTGACGTCCTGCCACAGGTCGCGCCATTCGGAGTCCGCGGCCATGATCCGGTCGAGGGCCCTCACCGCGAGTACCGCCAGGTCGTCGGGCAGATCGAGCCGGCCGCCGTCGCGTAGGAAGTCCGGCGCGTACGGGGAGGTGATCGGCCGCCCGCCGGGCTGCTGCGCGGCCACGATCGCGGCTGCGGCGATTGCCTCGCAGGCGACGTCGGCGTCGAGGTAGCCGTCCTCGCCGGCGGCCCGGCTCAGCGCCTCGCGGACCAGCACCAGGCGCTTGGCCACGTCGGCATCGTCGAGGTCACCACACCAGTCAGCGGCGGTGTCGTTGTCGAACGGTCCGCTGTCCCAGGTCCCCACGAAGCCTCCCAAGATCCGTTGCGCGGCATTCTCGCACCGGCGACCGACAGGACTCCACCGAACACGAAGGCGGGCGCCACCGCCGACTCGACACAGGCCCTAGCATCGTCGGCATGGCAACGCGGCTTGTTCAAATCAACATGAAGGCTCGGGACGACGCCGCGCTGGGCGGTTTCTGGGCGGAGGCGCTCGGCTGGGGAGTCTCCAGCGAGGGACCCGGCGTGACCAACCTCGAACCTGAGGGCTTCGTCTACCCCGACCCGGTCGCTGTCTGCATCGACCTTGTCGCCTCCCGGGAACCCAAGACGGTGAAGAACCGCGTGCACGTCGACCTCGCCACCACCTCGGCGGCCCATCAGGCGGAGGTGGTCACGCGCCTGAAGGATCTCGGCGCAACACCCGCCGACGTAGGCCAGGGCGACGTGCCATGGACGGTCATGGCTGACCCGGAGGGCAACGAGTTCTGCGTGCTGGACCCCCGACGGCTCTACCGAGACACCGGACCGATCGCCGCGGTAGTGGTCGACTGCGCGGATCCGCGAGCCATGGCCCGCTTCTGGGGCGAGGCCATGGACTGGACCGTGCACGAGGTGACCGACGACAACGCGGCTCCGCCAAGGGCGTCGGCCCATATCTGCAGTTCATCCGCACATCCGACGTGAAGACCGGGTGGAACCGCGTCCATCTCGACGTCCGCCCATACCCGGGTGACGGCCTGGAGGCCGAGGCGGCCAGACTGCGGACTCTCGGCGCCACCGCCATCGACCTAGGCCAGAGCGATGTCCCGTGGACGGTCCTCGCCGACCCGGAAGGCAACGAGTTCTGCCTCCTCACCCCAGGCTGACCCAGACCCTCGCCATCCGCGCACTACGGCCACCAACCCGGACTTTGCGACGCGCCCTAGCGGTCACCTCATGGCGCGGGTCTGACAGGGGTGATCGGGTGACACAGCCGGGATGCCGTTACCACCCCGATCCGGTCGCGACCGGGTCGGCCGTCCCCACGGTCGAGGCGTGCGTGCTGTGCGGGGTTGCGCACGGTTGGCGGTAGGTTGGGCCGATCTACGGCCGGCAGGTCGACGTTCTGTGCCTGCACTGCATCGCCTCGGGTGAGGCGGCGCGCGTTGACGGGCGCCGCCGACTTCCCGTGCATCTTCACCGACGTGACCGACGTGCCACCAAACATTCCGTTCGCCGTAGTCGAGGAGGTCACGCAACGTACGCCGGGGTTCGACTCCTGGCAGCAGCCGGCTGTATCACTGCGGCGACGGTGCCGCGTTTCTCGGCGCTGCCGGATACGAGGAGCTGCGCGCCCACCCTGACGCGCTGACGATGATCCGGGACGAACTGGACCACCTCGGATGGCCGACAGACCAGGCCGACCAGATGCTGCGGCGGATGGACCGCAGTGGTGAGCCGACGGCGTACCTGTTCCGGTGCCTGCACTGCGGCGTGCACCGGGCCTCCTGGGAATCGGATGATCGACGGCGGCAGCGACAGTGCAGAAGGCGCCAGGGCGCCGGCCGATGATGGACGGATCTGGTGGGCCGTGAACGTGGCATACATCCGGAGCTGGCGCGAGGACGTCACCGCGTGCCTCGACCGGCTGCTGCCGGGATTCGAAGTCCGGTGTGGTTACCCGCCGGGCCGTCATGTGGTCGGCGGCCCGGCGGGGGAGGAGGAGCTCGCCTCGCTGGCGGGCATGCGCCTGTCCGATGATCTGCTTGCGTGGTACCGGCAGGTGCGCGAGGTCAGCCTGCCGGACATCGGCAACGGCTACCTCATCCACGAACCCGGCCTGGTCGCGTGCCGGGAGGTCACGTCTATCCGGGGCCGCTTCGCCGCTGATGTGGTCGTGTTCGCCAGTGATGGCGGCGGCACCCTGTTCGCGGTGGAGACGGTGACCGGCGCGCCGGTGTACCGGCTTCCCCCCGACGAGGTCGTCGCTGGTGTCTACCACGGCGGGGACCCACGATTCGACGTGGTGGCAGAGAACCTGACCAGCTTTCTCGACCGGCTACGTGGCGAAATCGAGGTGTTCGCCGCCACGGGCGCGGCCGGCGACCTGTAGAACGGCTGGCACGGCCCGGCTCGAGAGGTGAGACTTCGTGGTTGTGGTGAGCAACCAGTCGACCGGGTACTGCCCGAGTCGTCCTCGTGGCCGGTCGTGGCCGCCGCGTGCGATAAGGCGGGCCTGTCGCATCCCGGCAGGTTCACCACCGCGTTCGAGTTCCGCCGCTGCCCGGCCTGCGACCAGCTCGCCATCGTCAAGGACGACGACCTCACCTGCGCCGAGTGTGGCGGACCGCATGGATGCTTCACGTTGACGCGGCACTGTGCCTGACCTACACGACCCATTCCGGAAGCGCTCCACGTACCGCGCCGAGTGGCCGGAGCCTTTCCAGCCCGGGCTGCGCTGGGCCGCGGGGTCGGCCACAGCCCCGAAATCGAGTTCGATCGGGTTTGTTGGCTCGGGCAGGATGGCGGGGTGATCTGGGGCAGACGGGGCAGCGGGGTTCAGCGGTCGGCGGTGGGGGAGGGCGGCTCTCTCGGGGTGGTGCGGGTCGCGGTCGACGGTGCCGCCGCGGGCCGGTGGGACGCGTTGAACCATCTGGTCGAGACGCTGCTCGAGGTCGATGCTGCCGGTGACGAGGTGGTGGCGCGGTCGGCGTTGACGCTGGTGACCGGCGTCGGGGGGTTGGTGGCCCGGCTGGACCGGCACGCGCGGCGGGCGCCGTGGTACGGCCCGTACCAGGAACCCGCACTGCAGCGGGTCGGGGCGCGCTTCTCGGCCGCGACGTCCGGGCCCGTCGCGATGGCGCTGGCGAGCATGCATGGCGACGGGCGAATCCGGGAACGCGCGGTCGCGGCGATGGTCGGCCGGCCGTGCCCGGAGGTGATGCCGTTCCTTGTGCTGCGTACCGCTGAATGGGCCAAACCGGTGCGGGATCGGGCGCGGGCCGGGCTGGCGTTGTTGCTCGCCGACGATCCGGACGGCTGTCTGTCGGCGGTGCTGCCGATGGCGTTGCGCCTCGACGCGCGGCGGCGCGGTGGCTTCGCCGTCACCCAGATACGGGCGGCGTTGCTGTCTGCACCGGCGGAGGTGTGGCGCGAGCTGCTGGGATCGGGTGGCCGCCGGCAGCGGCGGTTCGTGTTCGACATTGTCGTGGCTCAGGGGTGGCTGCGTCTGCCCGACTTGGTGACCTGCGCCGAGACTGACTCGGATGTGGGGATTCGGGTCCGGGCGGCTGAGGCGGCCTGCCGTGAGGCGGTCTGGACCCGCCGGCCCGATGTCCTGCGCCGCCTGGCCCGGTCAGTTCGTGCTGAGGTGCGGGTGGTGGCGTTGACCGGGCTGGTGCGGGTCGGTCTGGACGGCGACGTTGCCGCGTACCTGGACGATGACGCGCCGCTGGTCCGGGCGGTGGCCCGCGACGCGGCCCGCCGGCTCGGCATCGGCGCCCGGGAGCATTATCGGACTGCGGTCAGCGCCGGGGAGCCAGCGCTCGGTGCGATCGTTGGGCTTGCCGAGACCGGCTCGGCAGCGGACGCCCCGCTGCTGGGGCCGCTGCTGAGCCACCCGCAATCCAAGGTCCGTGCTCAGGCGGTACGAGCCCTGCGCCTGCTCGATGCGGTGGTCGCGGAGGAACTGCTTTCGCTGCTGCGGGATCCATCGCCGGCGGTCGTTCGGGAGGTGACCGCCGCGCTGCGACCCCTGGCCGGTGTCCTGCCGCCGGGCCTTCCGTGGGAGCTGCTCGGAGAAGGCCGGGTGGAGTTGCGTCGCGCCGGCTACCGCCTCCTGTCTGGCAACGGCGTTGACGTCCAGTTGCGTGCTGCCCTGATGCTCACCATCGACCCGGACCGTCGGCTGGCCGAACGTGGCAAGGCCGACGTAACCCGCCTCGCCCGCGACGGCGCACGAACCACCTGGCGCCGCACTCCGCCACCCGAGCTGCCGATCACCGTCGCGCAGCACGGCGAGCTCGCCGCATTGGCGGCACAAGCGGCGGCGGCACTCGGCGAGGGCACCAGCCGGATGCTCACCACCTGGCTGGCGCGTACCTGCCCCGGCGGATGATTTCTCCTCGCACCGCAGGGCGGGTGAGCCGGTCACCCAAGGTTCGGGCGGGTGGAACCGTGTCGGACGGCCGCCTCACGAGACGGTCAGTCGAGGCGGGCCCGCAGGTCGGCGATCCGATCCGCCGCGTCGATGAAGCCGGCGGCGTCGAGCTGCCCCCCGGTCTGGGCGTTGACCAGGGCGGCGGTGGCGGCTTCGCCTTGGCTGACGTCACGGGCGGTGCACAGGATGAGGTCCATGCCGGCGGCTGCGGCGGCGACCGCGCGCTGGCCGGTGCTGCCGTAGTGAGCCAGTGCACCGGCTTCCAGGGCGTCGGTGACGGTCACCCCGGTGAACCCGATGCGGCCGCGCAGTTCCTGCCTGACCACTGTCGGCGACAGGCCGGCTGGGCGGTTCGGGTCCAGCGCCGGGTAGACGGCCCAGGACACCATGACGAGGTCGACGCCGATGGCGACGGCGGCTGAGTACGGGAACTCGTCGGTGCCGCGCAACGTGGCCAGCGGCTGGGACAGGGTGATCGGCCGGGTGTCTGTGTTCTGGGCCGTTGCCGCCCATCCCAGTCCAGGGAAGTGCTTGGCGGTGGCGGCCACGCCGGTGCGCTGCTGGGCGGTGATGAACGCCCGCCCCAAAGACGCGACGGTGCCGGGGTTCGCGCTGTAGGAGCGCTGGTACTGGTCGATGAAGTTGCCCGCAGTGGAGTAGACGTCGAGAACCGGGGCGAGGTTGACGTTCAGGCCCACTGCGGCGAGGGTGCGTCCGGCTCCGGTGCCCGCCGCGGCCGCCGCGGCCACCGGATCGGCGGACTGGCCGATCCGCTTCTCTGACAGCGCGGGCGCCCCCGGCAGCCGCCGGATCAGGCCACCCTCCTGGTCGACCATCAGCAGCAGCGGCACATGGACCGGGCTTTGCGCCTGGGCTCGTCGCAACTGGGCGATCACCGAGCTGATCTGGGTGGTGCTGGCGATGTTCTCCCCGAAGAAGATCACCCCGGCGGCCTCACCGGCGCGAATGATCCTCAACAGGCTCGCCGGCGGTGTCAACCCGGGGTAGGAGTAGATGATCCGCTGCCCGGCCAGTTGCCACCTGGTCAGGCTGGCCGACCTGGTCGGCGCCGGCACGGACGGTACCGGCGCGGGTGACGTGCCCGGGGCCTTCGTGGGCGGCGACGCGGTCGATGTGGACGGCGATGCCACCCGTCCGCCACCCACCGGGCGCGGACCAGATTGAGCGTGCCGCATCAGGGGCGGACGGCCCGGGCGTCGGGGCGTGCGAGGACTGGCAGGCGACCATGGCAAGGCCGAGAGCCCCGATCGCCAGAACGGTGCGAACCTGCGCCGCTGAGTACATGATCACCTCCGCGTAGCCCGCACCGATCCCGGTGCGCCTGACGGGACCCGACGATCAGTCGACGGTGACCGGTCTGCGGTGTTCCGATCTCATCCGCCGGCGACGATGAACGGTGCATCCGCTCTGGCGGCGATCGCCGGCGCGGCGCCTGCCGGTATGGGTGCCTCCCTGTGTCACCGGACCCCGTGCGGCGGCTCTATCAGCAGTATGTGCGGGAAATTCGTCGGTGACTAGCCTCGCGCCTTCATGAAGGCTCGTTGTGGTGGCGGGTCGAGAACGTGAAAGTGCCCTCTGGGCTGGAAGGATGGGACTTGCTGAGGGTCTC